>DASXGD010000373.1:0-12991 GCA_036489245.1 Occallatibacter sp.
GGGCTGAAGTGCGCATGGGCCGATGGCTCATCGGGCAGGGAAGCCTGATGCTTATCCTTGGCCTGACGAGCACCGTGGTGTACCTCTCACTTCACATACGGTATGCCTACGCGCTGGGCGCGTTGACCGGTCTTCTGAACATCATTCCGGTGCTGGGCGCCGCCCTTTGCATCGTCCTGGCATTGATGGTGGCGGCGGTCGATTCGTGGGGCCGCGTGTTCGGCGTAGCCATCTTCTACGTAGCCTACCTGTGGGTAGAGAACTCCTTCCTGACTCCGCGCATCATGAAGTCGAGCGTCGACCTGCCGGGACTGGCGATCATCGCCGCCCTCCTGCTGGGGGCGGAATTGCAGGGAGTCGTGGGCGCCATGGTGTCAGTTCCGACCGCGGTTCTGGTGGCCGTGCTGCTGGATGAGTACCTGGTGAACAGGGACCCGGAGCCGTCGGGCGATCCCGAGCCGGCGGAGTGAAATGGCAGGTTAAGGCGGATATCTCACAACCCTTTGAAGGCTTGAGTCGCAGCTCGATCGAAGTGATCGACTCACAGTTTCACAGTTTCACAGTACGGGGGGGAGGGGTACCCCCTTTTTGCTCGAATGATCCTCTGCAAGTTACTGAAGACAATGCGGAATATGGGCGCAATTCTGCAAATATTAACGGTCCAAAAGGGCCGTTTTTGGGCTCTGGAGGGCTCATAACGAAACCGAAAATTGCTTCGGGGTGTCTGCGATTCTGCCTGAGGCCGCACTTCGATCCTCTTTTTCACCTCCATTGTGGCAAAACCGGTAGAAAGAAGATGCAAAACGCGCCGCATTTATTGCGCAATCACGAAGACCGGAGAAATGCAGGCTAAGCCCAGGCTAAGCCAAGGCTAAAGCATTTTCAGACTTGTCCTTTAGCCTCTTCGAGCCGCGAAAGCTCATGAAAATTGGGCTGCGCCTCGGGACAGGTGTGTCCGTGCGGGGGCTAAAGTGTCCGCGTGAGAACGAAAATCTGCGGCGACAAAGTTGATCCGCAAGGTAGCGATACCATCAGCGGGAGACCGGTTTGATAAGAAAAACAGCAAGTTAGCGCCGCTGCGCGGCGTAGCAAGTCAGCAAGTCAGCCTGAGATCTAGTTCTCACGCAGGCAAAGCTTGACTCTTCTCAAAGAAGTCTTCGCGGCCCAACTAAAGTCAGGCCCTGTTACAAGGCTTCGGGCATCGGACGCAGCTTCCCAGAACCAGGTCTAAAGGGCAGCCGGAGTAAGACGCCACCGATTATCGGGATGAGCCTGATGGCAGGGCAGCGGCGCGGACTCCAGCCTGGACGGCGGCCTTCATGACGCCGCTGTCGGCGAAGAGTCGAACCAGGCTGCCGGAAAGCGTGGGGCCGCCCACCCGGGAAGCTGGAATGGCCGGCGGCCGGGTCGAATCGGCCATCTTGAGATCCCCGGTCCCCTGGGTGTCGAGGATCAGAGTGGCGAGCTTGCGCGCCTGGTCGAGGTCGAAGCTCTCGGCCACAAACACGAGCCGGCCGCGGGCGGTGATGACCACGGGGCCTTCGTCGGTGGAGAAAACCTGTTCAACGGTGCCCGCGGGGGCGTCCGCGGGAGCGGAATGGGCCGCGGCATCATCCTTGTGGAGACCGGAATATTTGCGGCCCAGGGCGTTGGCGTAGAGCTCGGCGAAGGCCTGGGCAGAGGCTGCGTTCTTCCACGCTGACAGGTAGAAAAGCGAAATGGACCTGGTGCTGGCCTGCTCGACGGGCGTTGTGGCGCTGAGGCGCTGGCCGGCCCAGTAGATGCCGCCGTCCCACGACGGAGTCAGGTCCCGGGCGGCATTGTCGCCGCCGAAGAGCTCGGTCAGGATGTGCAGATCGAGTTGGCCCACCTGGCCGATGTCGTAGGCCTTGTAGGTCTTGTCGACGATGGGATGAATGTCGGGTATCAGGGGCACGACGGGCAATTTCGCCTTTTCAAATTCGCGGGGGTTGATGATCTCCCACGTCGATGTCGGCGGCCGGTCGAGGGCCCCGGCGAAAGCAGCCTTCTGGCCCTGGTCCATCCACACATCCTGCTCGAAGCTCAGTCCTTCGCGGTAGGGAAATAACAGTGACTCGGAGAGCAGCAGGGGGGCACGCGCAAGCACCGGCGAATTCTCTCCCCCGTTCATCTGGTTCTTGATGAACTCGACGACTTCGGGGTCTTTGATAAGGCTTTTGCCCATCGGCTTGAGGATGTTGTCCATCATGACCGCGGTCGCCTGGCCCTCGGCGACGGCTTCGCGTGCGGTATCGATTTCGTCCTTGGAGAGATGGTCAACATCGTCGCGATAATTGGTGGACACCTCCGAGGGGGTCTGGTCACCCCACTTTTCGAGGTCGACGTGCTGGTCCTGCAGGGCGTGGGTCAGTTCGTGTGCCAGGACCGGCTTCTGCTCCTCTACCGAGACCCAGTCGAGCAGATTGACGGTCTTGGTCTTGGAGTCGTAGTAGGCCTCGATCTGTTCCTTCAAGAGGGCGAGCAGAAAGGGCTTGAGATCGAAATCGCGATCGAGCAGGCCAAACTTCTTGAGCACGATTTCACCGCGCTGCAGCTTCTTGGCGCCTTCGTCCTCCTGGAATTTTTCATTCAGGTAGCTTTCGACCGCCGCACGTGTGGTGAGGGTGCGTTTGACCGAACTTTTGATGGGCAGTCCAGTCTCCTGCGAGGAGAACTGGATCAGCTGGTCGACGAGTGCAAACAACTCTTTGGCCTGCGCGGGGGTAATGTGATTTTCGATCTTTGGGGGCGAAGAGTCCTGGCCCGAGACCTGTCCCGACTTCTGGGGATTGACCGGCGGAGCGGATGGGGCCGGCGCCGCGGGTTTTTGCGCGCCGGCGACCAGGGTTCCGAGGCCCAGCGTGACCGCAATGATGCAAGTGCGCCAGCTGGCTTTTGCCTCTCTCGACTGCTGTTTCATCCACTCTCCTTGGTTCGGTTGGCGGCCTCGGGCCGTCCCGGCTGCATGCCGGTTCGAGGCTATAATTAGGATGCGTTTCGAATCGGGATTTGCTCTGTGAAATCCCGGCGAACTCGAGAAACTCCTCGAATGACCGATCTTACTGTTGCCGCATCCCCGACGGCTAGCGCCCTGGCGGAAATCCTGGCTTCCGGAGATTCTTCGGCCAAGATAGCGCCCTATCGCGGCGCGCTTACCCCTGTTGGATTGGACGTGCGAGCAAGCGAAATAGAGGCGCTGGCCCATGGAGCGGCGGTCCACGATCTGGGCTGGCTGCGGCGGGTGGCGGTCCGCGGCGAAGACCGCTTCCGCTGGTTAAGCGGCATGGTGACCAATACCGTGAAAGACCTCGCTCCCGGTGCCGGGGCCTGGAACCTGGTGCTGAATGCCCAGGGACGGATCCAGGGCGACCTGACAGTCTGGCGCGATCCACCCCAGCGACAAGGACCCGTCGCCGGGGACCCCGGGCGGGACACAGATCACCTCGAATTGGAGATGGCCGCTGATCAGTATGATCGCCTGCTCGCCCATCTGGACCACTTCATCATCATGGACGATGTGGAACTTGCGGGCGTGAACCCTGTCGAGGAAACAGCCCTGGGACTGACGGGGCCGAAAGCAGGCGAAATTCTGCGCCGGGTGGGACTGCCGATTCTCAGTGAACCGCTGGCCCAGGCCCAGGCTGAATTTGAAGGAACGCCGGTGCTCCTCCGCCGCGGTTACGGCGTTCTCGCTGAGCATTATGAAATCTGGATTCCGGCCGGCCGGGCTGGCGTCCTTTGGCAGGCGCTTGCGGGGGCGGGCGCGAAACCGGTGGGTTCCGCGGCGCTCGAGGCATTCCGCATCGCGGAAGGAATTCCGGCCTACGGCATCGACATGGTGGAACGCGATCTGCCCCAGGAAACTTCGCAGATGCGGGCGCTCCATTTCAGTAAAGGCTGCTACCTGGGACAGGAAATCGTGGAGCGCATCCGGTCGCGCGGCAATGTGCACCGGCACCTGCGCTCGCTCGAACTGGACGGCCCGCTGCCTGAGCCGGGAACGAAACTCGCGGTGGACGGCGCCGAAGCTGGGCACATTACCAGCGCAGCGGAACTTCCGCTCCCCGGAGGCGCACGCATTTTTGCGCTGGGAATGATCCGGGCGGAGGCGGAACAAGGCAATCGGCCGTTCACATACGCCGCTGGTGAGAGTACGGGCGCGGCCCGCCTTGTCTCCGGCGCGCCGCAACTCTGATGGGTGTGGAAAGATACAGACATGAGTGATACGCCTAAATTCGAAGTGATCGACCGGCGGAAGTACAAAGCCGAAGAAGAAGAGCGCGAAGCGGCGCAGACGCCGGCTCCCGCGCCGGCAGCAGTTCCCGCACCCGAGCCTGTCAAGGAAGAACCGAGAGTCGGTCCGCAGCTGGTGACCGAGAGCGGCCGCGAAGATGCCCTGGCCGGCGAGGAGCTGGCGATGGAGCCAGAGCTGCCTCCGGCACCGACCGCCGAAGAAACGCGGGAACAGAAGTTTGCGTATGATGCTTCGGCGCAGCGGCTGGAAGACCTTGTACGGGCGCAGAACCCCGGCGTGGGTCCGCAGCCCGCAGTCACGTTTGACCACCTGGTCAACCAGCTCTACGTCTCGGCGATGATCCAGCTGGGTGCGGGCACCCAGGAAGGGCAGCGTCCCCGGGTGGATATTCTGGGCGCCAAGCAGACGATCGATCTGATGGGAGTCCTTGCCGAGAAGACCAAGGGGAACCTGACCGAGGCCGAGGATCGCACGCTGCAGGCAGTCCTATACGAAGTGCGGATGGCCTTCCTCGAACTGACCAACATGATCTCCCTGCAAAGCATGCAGCCGCCGGCGCCGCCGCCCGGCAAGCGCTGACAGGCTGCGCGGTTGATGGAGGGTCGTCTCACATTCCTGGGAACGGGTACCTCGATGGGGGTGCCAACGCTGGGCTGTCATTGTGGGGTGTGCACCTCGCCGGATCCGCACGACCGGCGGCTGCGTCCGTCGGTTTTGCTGCGGTGGAATGAGCCGGTTAGTGATTGCGGATTCCCACCCTTGCGCCAGGAAGAAAGCGCAAGGATGGGGCACGGCGAATCCGAGGGCAGAGGCCGCGAACGCGTGGTGGTCATCGACACCGGGCCGGATTTTCGCGAGCAGGCCCTGCGCAGCCGCATGACGCATGTCGACGCCGTGTTTTACACCCACCCTCATGCCGATCACATCCTGGGCCTCGACGATCTGAGGCCTTTGAGTTTTGTCTCCTATCGCCAGGGCGGACCGGTCCCGCTCTACGCAGCCCCGCAGACGGCGTCGGTTCTGGAACGGGTGTTTGACTACACTTTCGCAGCGGAGGCCACTTATCCTACCCGCGCGCGGGTCCAGATCGAGCCGCTCGAGGACCGGACCAGGATCGACGGTGTGGAGTTCATCTGTGTGCCGGTGCAGCACGGCGAGATGAATATCTCCGGTTTTCGCTTTGGCGACATGGCCTATCTCACCGACGTCAGCGCGATTCCTGAAACCAGTTTCGTGCTGCTGGAGGGATTGGAAACCCTGGTATTGCCTGCGCTGCGGCATAAGCCGCATCCCAGCCACGCGACGGTGAAGCAGGCCGTTGATTGGGCTGAACGGATCGGCGCTCGCCAGACCTGGCTTACCCACATCGCTCACGAGCTGGGGCACGAGGAAACCAACCGGATGCTGCCGTCAGGTGTTGCCCTGGCCTACGACGGCCTGGAAGTAACAGTGGCTCTATGACGAATGAGCCAATCGGCATGATTCCTGTTTACCGCACGCTGGACGAGATCCCGGCGGGGTTCGGCCCATCGATCGCGTCGATCGGCAACTTTGATGGTGTGCACCTCGGACACCAGCAGATCCTGAGAGCCGTGGTGGCGGAAGCCCGCGCTGAGAATGCGCGCGCCGTCGCGGTAAGCTTCGATCCCCACCCGGAGCAGGTTCTTCGGCCCCACAGGGCGCCGCGTTTGCTGACCCCCATGGAGGAACGGGTGCGGCTGCTGGCGAGAACCGGCATGGATGCTGTTGTGGTCCTGCCGTTCGATGAGGCCCTGGCCCACCTGCCGCCGCGGGCGTTTGTCGAGCAGGTGCTGGTGGACAGGCTGGGCGTTCGGGGCTTGCATGAAGGCGGCAACTTCCGCTTCGGCTACCGCGCCTCCGCCGGTGTAAAAGAGCTTGCCGAATTCGGCGCGGAATTCGGGTTCGAAGTGCGGGTCCATCCCGCAGTTCGGGTGCGCGGATTGGAAGTATCAAGTTCGGCAGTCCGGCAATGGGTCGCTGCCGGGGATATGAAGCGCGCGCGCTGGATGCTGGGGCGTCCTTTTGAAGTGCGGTCCAGGCCGGCACGCGATCGCGGGGTGGGATCGAAGCTGCTGGTGCCGACTGTCAATCTGGCGCCCTATGCGGGGCTTCTGCCGGCGCATGGAATTTACGTGACGCGGCTGACGATCGGGGAGCGCTGTTTTCAGGGAGCCAGCTATATCGGCGATCGGCCCACGTTCGAAGGGGCCGGGTTCAGTGTGGAGACCCACATTCTAGATTTTGAGCCGATCGAAATCAGCGAGGAAACGCCGGTCCAGGTGGAATTCCTGTTGCGGCTCCGAGACGACGAGAAGTTTCCCAATCCCGAGGCGCTGAAGGCGCAAATCTTCAAGGATGTGGCGCGCGCGAAGCGCTACTTTCGGATGTTCGCCAAGCCTGCCTAAAGACTCTGCCCCATCCTTCCGCTTTTTCTGAGCAAAGGCGGGAGATCCATGCGCCGACGTTTCCAAGCCGGCATAGACATTCAACTTCTGATGGCGCTGCAATTTTTGTTGTTCTCTTTTGTATCAGTGCGCGATGATGGAATCCGTTTTTTAGCAGGAGGTCTCCCAATGAAGTTTCTATTTCCTGTTCTGCGTTTGTCGATCACTTGTTGCGGCGTTCTGTTGGCAGTCTTCTCTCAGAGCGCAACAGCCGAAACCCTCTGCGTCAACTCCGCCGGATCTCACGGCTGCTTCACAACCATAGCTGCCGCCGTCGCCCAGGCGTCCAAATTCGACGAGATCCGCGTTGCGCCCGGCACTTACCACGAGGACGTCACGATCACGAAACCACTCTCACTGCTCGGGGCAGGCCCCGGCAAATCCATCATCGATGCTACCGGTCTTAGCAATGGCATCGTCATCGATGGCTACAGCCATCCCGGTCTCGAGCACGTCACAATCGCCGGTTTCACCGTGGAGAACGCTCTTTGGGAAGGCATTCTCGTGATGAGCGCGAGCCAGGTCACAATTCGCGACAACGACATCAGCAGTGACGATAAAGCCGGCCCCGTCTTCACTGGAGCTCCCAACGGATGCCCCGGACAGCCAGCGTTTGAGACCGACGAGACCGGTGACTGCGGCGGCGCTTTGCACCTCATAGGTGTTGCATACTCCATCGTCTCCGGGAACACCATGACGAAAAGTGCCGATGGACTCCTCATCAGCGACGAGACGGCCGAGAGTCACGACAATCTAATCATCCGCAACAGCGTCAGCAATAACCCGCTCGACTGCGGCCTGACTCTTGCCTCGCACCCGCCGGTGGGTTCAGCCCCGCCCTACTTCGCGCCCCATCACGGTGTCGATCGCAACACCCTGTCTGAGAACATCGTCTCCGGAAATGGCGTTCAGGTGCAGGGCGCCGGCGTGGGCCTGTTTTCTGACGGCGCCGGCCCCGGCAAGGTGCACGGCAACGTCATCTCCCACAACATCCTCACCGGCAACGGCATCGGAGGCGTCGCACTTCACAGTCACGTCGGCCCCGTCTTTGGAGCTCCGGCTGACGATATGAACGGCAACATCATCACGGGCAACTACGTCTCCGGAAACGGCGCCGACGGCGGCGATACCGCCACTCCCGGTACGGTCGGCATCCAGATCAGCAGCGGCGGCGGCGGCACTCCGGTGCAGGGAACAATCATCACCCGCAACGTCATTTGGAATGAGGACTACGACATCGCCGTCAATACGCCGGGTACGGTTCGCGCTCACGACAACGACCTCTATCCCAGCGGCATGGGCGTCGGATTGGGAAACATCTGCGCCTTTGACAGCGCCCCCTGCACTGGCTCGGTCGACGCCACAGAAAACTATTGGGGTTGCAAGGCGGGCCCCGGCGCGGCGCGTTGCTCCACCGCCACTGGACCTCAGGTCAGCGTCGTTCCCTGGCTGAAAGAACCCGCCGGCAACGAATAGCTACAGACGAGGCCCATTGCATCGTGCTGAGCGGCAAGCCGGCGCTACCCGCCGGTGTTGCTTCTGAAAGGATTTGCTGCCCGATATTCTACTGCGCTGGTCTGTGGTCTCCCACCCTCGCGCCAGGAAGAAGGCGCGAGGATGGGGCACGGGAAGTCAGTGGCCCGCGAATGCTGGAAGGGCCAGACCTTTGCTGAAGTCAGCCCAGAGAACTCCGTGCCCCATCATTTCCGCTTTTTTCTGCGGAAAGGGTGGGACAGCATGAAACCGGACCCTTCTCTCTTCTCAGTGCTGTCCATTCATTTTCGATCTCAACCGGTCCGATTTCACCGAGTGCCCAGGCTCGGAAACTGGACCATGGCCAATCTTCGGGAGTGCCGCACAGGCCGCGTTTGACAGGGTTTCTGTGAATGTATCGCAGTTGTGTCACAAATCCGGCGTGATTGCGCACGTTGTGATCGAAATAGCGCGTCTGCCAGAACGGCTCCTCACTGGCGACCCTTTTGTTCGCTTTTCGAGCTTGAACAGAGACTTTGGTTTTCAGCAACTGCATGGATTCGGCCAACGTCGCGTTGTACGGCTCGCTCACCAGCATGTGTACGTGCTCGGGCATGACTACGTAGCCGTAAATGCGCATTTGAAAGCGTCGACGCACTTGCTCCAGCGCGAGGAGGAACGCGTCCTCCATGTGCATCCGCGCCAACAACGGCTGGCGGTGATAACAGCTGAAAGTGAGGAAATGAGACTGCCCGGAATGATGAAGACGCACGAGACCGTCGGGCATAGAACCTGCCAGAATCGAGTGGATTGATGCGCTTATTCTACGCTTCTACCTTGGTCTGTGGTCTCCCACCCTCGCGCCAGGAAGAAGGCGCGAGGATGGGGCACGGGGGCTTTGCGGCGGAATGGGCATCCCAGGTTTTTCCTCCGCAGCCTTGAGCACCGGCGCATCGTCGCCGAGGAACTGTTCGTTGTCCTTGCCGGCGATGGCCTGCTTCATAATCGTCATCCATATGGGCAAAGCAGCCCTGGCACCGGTCTCCTTTTCTCCCAGGGACTCGCGGCTGTCGAAGCCTACCCACACCCCGCAAGTGATCGAGGGAGAGAAGCCCAGGAACCAGGCATCGGTGTAGTCGCTGGTGGTGCCGGTCTTGCCGCCAAGAGGGTGGTTCAGTTGCGAAGCGGCCGCACCGGTTCCGTGAGCCGTGACGGCGCGCAAAAGAGTCATCATGGTGCGTGCGGTCTGCTGGCTGATTACCTCGTCCACCTGGGGCGCATCTTCCCAGAGAGTGATTCCGTCGGCATTCGACACCTTGCGGACCAGGCGTGGCTTCACGCGTATGCCGTCGTTGGGGAACACCGAGTACGAGGCTACCTGCTCCTCGAGCGTGATTTCGACCGCGCCGAGAGCGATGGGCAGATAGGCTGGGATGTTCGACGTCACGCCGAAGCGGTGGGCCACGTCGATGACCTTTCGAATGCCGACCCGCGCCGCCAGCTTGACAGCCGGAATGTTGCGGGACTCGGCAAAGGCGTTGATGAGGCTCATCGTCCCTTTGAAGTCGTTCTCGTAGTTGTGCGGCGTGTAGTTGCCGAAGGTGACGGGCGCGTCGACGATGGTGTCATCCGGCCTGGCCCCTTCCTCCACCGCGGTGGTGTAGACATAGGGTTTGAAGCTGGAGCCGGTTTGTCTCTCGGCCTGGGTGGCGCGATTGAACTGGGAGAGTGCGTAGTCGCGGCCTCCCACCATGGCCAGAACATCGCCGGTGGTGTTGTCGATTGCCAGCATGGCGCCCTGCGCTCCCGAGTCCTGTTCGAGCGCTGCGCGGCGGGCCGATCCTTCCATCTGATCGCTGAGGTGGATGTAGATCACGTCGCCCGGCTTGAGGAACGCATCCGCGAAGTGCTGGCCTGTCCAGGCCCAGTCGCCGCCCAGCAGAACCACATCTTCGGACCCGATTCGGGCATCGACTTCAAGCGGCAACACGCGGGTCACGATGGCGTGAACGTAGTCTCCGGGATGGATGGCGAGCGCCCAGTCTGGGTGCTTGTAGTCCTCGATGGAGATGCCGTCGTTCAGAACGTTCTGGATCCGGCCGCGCCAGCCGTGACGCCGCTCGTACGCGGCCAGGCCATCGGCCACGGCGCGGTTGGCGGTCTGCTGCAGGTCGAGGTCCAGGGTGGTGTCGACCCGCAGGCCGGCCTCATGCACTTCTTCGGTGCCGAAGCGCTTTTCGAGTTCGCGGCGCACTTCTTCCTGAAACCAGGGGGCCACCGACATTTCGGGCTGAACCACGTGCAGGCCGAGGGGAGCCTGGCGACCCTTCTCCGCCTGGGCATGGGTGATGACTCCGTCGGACTCCATCTCTTCCAGGACCAGGTTACGGCGGCGGAGGGCCTTGTCGGGATTGAGGATCGGCGAATAGGCGGCAGGACCCTTGGGCAGGCCGGCCAGGAGGGCGGCTTCGGTCAGGGTCAGGTCCTTCGCGTGCTTGGAAAAATAGAACTCGGAGGCCGCCTCGAAACCATACATGCCGCTGCCCAGGTAGATCTGGTTTCCATAGAGGGTAAAGATCTGCTCCTTGGTGAACGCGCGCTCGATTTGAATGGCGAGATAGGCTTCCTGGATCTTGCGCAGGGCGGTGCGGTCGGCGGAGAGGAAGAGATTTCGGGCCAGCTGCATGGTCAGCGTGGAGGCTCCCTGGGCGCGGCCATGGGTGCGCAGATCGTGAATCAGGGCTCCAAAAATGCGGAAGAAATTGATACCGCCGTGGGTCTCGAACGTCTTGTCTTCGATAGAGATGACAGCCTGGCGGAGCACAGGCGCAAAGTCGTTGTAGTTGACCACGATGCGGCGTTCGAGGGCAAAGGAGCCAATGACCCGTCCCTTCTGGTCATAGAGATCGGTTGTGGTGGAAGGGCGGTAGCGCTCCAGGTCGTGAATCTGCGGCAGGTCAACCGAGTAGACGAGGGTGAGCCCGGCGAGAGAGCCGGTGATAATGGCCAGAAAGATGAGAACGATGAGGGCACGATTGCCGGCCAGCTTGAGGCGCGGAGGCGGAGCTTGCGGCGGAAGCCGATGCGTCCGGCCAAGGCCGCTGTGTTCGGCAGAATGAACGGGGGTGGCAGCCACCGGCTTCGGGCCTCATCGGCATTTCTCAAGCAAACACGGGCGAAAAATGCTGTATGCCTGAGCGTAGCACGGATCGAAGTTGTCAGTTACCAGTCACCCGTTGTCAGCGTGATCCCCCGCGCACGATTGTGCGGGAGGGAGAGCTGAAACTAACGACCAATAACTGCTGAGCCACAAGGACTGAGAACTGACAACCTTGAAAATCTTAGCTGCTCTTGGCCTTCAGCAGCTGGAGGGCCTTGTTCAGCGGCTCGTCGCCCTTGGCTGGAGCGGAATCCTGGTCCTGCTGATCATCCTCGGCAGCCTGGCCGGCCTGGACGGTCGGAACGACTGCTTCGTCCTGAATCTTCTTCCCGTCCGGACCCTCGTACTTGGCGATGGTCAACAGGAGAGCGGCGCCGTCGGGCAGGTCGATGGTCTTCTGCACCGAGCCTTCGCCAAAGGTGCGCTCGCCGACCACGTCGCCGCGCTTGGCGAATTCAATCGCCGAAGTGGTCAACTCTGCCGCGCCGTAGGTTCCGCGATTGACCAGGACCGCCAGGGGGGCCCCGGTAATGTATTTGGCGGGGTCGGCGGTGAAGGTCTGCTTGGGGAACTTCTGACCCTCAAGGAAGCCGAGAGTGCCCTGATTGATGAAGAAGTTAGCCAGGCGCAGCCCCTCCTCCGGATCGCCGCCGGAGACGTCGCGGAGGTCGAGAAGGATTTTACGATTCTTGGCGCCCTTGATCTTGGCGGCCAGCTCATCGACGCGGGCCTTGTTGATGACGGCGGGCTTGAGGTAAAGGATGGAGGCGTTCTCGTACTGCTGCTCGGACAGGGCCGGAACCGGAACGATGGTCCGGACCAGCGTCAACTTGTCCGGATCTGGCTTGCGAGGCTTGACCAGGGACATTGTCACCGAGGTTCCGGGCTTGCCGTCGAGCAGCAGCCGGATGACCGCGAGGGACAACTCGCGCGTGGACTGATCACCAATGGATTCAATAACATCGCCGTCGGCCACGTGCTCCTTGTCGGCGGGCGAGCCGGGCAGCACGTTGACCACGGTGGCATAGCCGAAGCGCTTGGAGACGGTGATGCCCACCTGGGCAACACCGGTCGCGGGCCGGTCCTTGTAGATCTTGTATTCGGTGGCGGTCAGATAGCTCGAATCGGCATCGAGCGATTCCAGCAGGCCATGGAGAGCGCCCGTGGTGACTTCGGTCATGTTCGGCTCGACCACGTAGTCGGTCTGAATGCGCTTGAGGACCTGTTGATACACATTCATCTGGCGGTAGGCGCCATCCTGGTCGCCTCCCGCGTGGACGCCGAAGAAACCAAACTCGCCGAGGCCAAATCCCAAGCCGAGGGCGGCGAACACGGCCGCAGCCATTACGAACACAAGTCGCTGGAAAAATCGAGACACAGACACCACCGGGACGGCCTGAAGGGTACAGACCGCTCATCCTATAGACGAAATCATACCGTAATCGGGAATCCCGGGTCTTGTGAAATCGCAATCGGGGCTTTCCAATTTGCGATTGCGAAGCGGCCCGGGAAGGCGTTAAGGTGGCGAGGCGCGTCCGATGACTGTATCTACATGAATTCCCAGGAAGCTCGAACTATTGGCGCTGTCGATATCGGCGGCACAAAGATCGCCGTGGG
>DASXGD010000380.1:0-3953 GCA_036489245.1 Occallatibacter sp.
GATTCCGGTTCACAACGATCGCTGGCGGCAGGGGATCGCGAGTTCGATCGAGGCGGGAGTGCGTGCACTCAGTGTGTGTGCGCCCGAGGCCGAAGGGGTGTTGCTGATGGGCTGCGACCAACCGCGGCTGACAGCCGATCATCTGGGTGCTCTCATCACAGCGTTTGAAGGTCAAGCCGGAGAAGGTCAAGCCGGAGAAGGTCAAGCCGGGGCCGTGATTGCAGCTTCATCGTATGCCGGGGTTCAGGCGGCTCCCGCGGTGTTTCCGCGCTCCACGTTCGCCGGATTGCGCGCGCTTCAGGGCGACAGAGGAGCGAGGTCGGTGATTGAAAGTGCGCCGTGCCCGGTGGTTGCGATGGAGTTTCCCGGCGGGGAGGTCGATATCGATTCTCCCGAGGACCTGGCGGCGCTCGAATAGAGCTATCGCTCGATGGTGGCTTCGATGTAGCCGTGGGGCTCGTCGATGGGCACGAAGATGTGATTGGGATTGTCCTGGCCGAAGGGGCTCAGATCTGCGAGCAGATGATGCAGGTTGGGCATGGTGAGCTTGATGCGGGCGATCTCCGGCGCCGCTTCAAGTGCCGCTTTGCCCATGTCGAAGAGCGTGTGCTGGACGCTCATGCTGTCGTGGGCGGCGAAGGTGCTGAGCAGCGAGCCGAGAATTCGTAAACGAGTGTTGGCATAATCCGGCTCGCCGGTAGCGTAGGTCCACACCACCGTAGCGCTGGTACCGAAGATGCGGTCGGAAGCCGGTTTGAGCGTGGTCAGCCGGTCGGTGATGTAGCCGGTGAAGGCCGATTTCGTTGTCTTCAGCATCGTTAATCCATCGATGCCCGCGGCGATTTCCCATTGGCCATTCTTTTCGCGGTTTGCGGACACAGTGTTGAGTTCGGGGCCGCAGAGTCGGAACGTGGCCGGGGCTGCCGCGCCGTTGCAATGCATTCGTTCCCATGCCTTCTCGTTGATTTCGACGCTCGCCTTCGATACCTGCGGATTGTTCTCGAGAAGATAATCGCCGAGTTCCATGGCGAACTCTTCCATCGTTGCGGCGCTTGAGTCGCGGGCGATGGAGTACACCGTGTTCTTCATCGTGTCGGTGGGAAGGATCTTGGTGTTGTCGGCCTCGGTGAAGCTGGATTCAAAGTCTCCTTCGAGGAGTATGCGCACAGTCCATTCCTGAAACTCATGCCGGTCGCCATGCCGCGTGATACGCGAAAGCCGCACGCGCGATTTTCCATACCGATTGTCACCCAGTCGTGCCATGCGCATTTCTCCTTCATCGGTATATTGAAGCGAATACAGGTTGTGTGGCAATTTCGTCAAGAGATTGCCACCCTGCACAACTCAAAACGGCTACATCTGAAGGAGAAATGCGTTAGCTTCCTCGATAGGTTGTGTAGCTGTTGTCACTGAGCAGGAGCGGCACGTGGTAGTGGGCTTCGCCGCGGCATTGAAATGTGACGCATACTGCGGGGAAAATGCCGGTGCGCCCTTGCTGTTTGAGGTAGGCGCCCGTGGCGAAGGTCAGCCGGTACAAGCCGGGCGAAGCGTTGGCGGCGAGATTGCGGCAACGGCCGTCGGCGTCGGTTGCACTTTCGGCGAGCATCAGCCACGCATCTTCATCGTGCTTCTCGAGGCGGATGCCAACACCCGCAGCAGGCTTGCCGAGCGTTATGTCTAGAACGTGGGTCGTGATTCCACTCATTCCATCAGCCACTTTCTCAAGCGTATCTGGGTGATTTGACGCTGTTGTTCTGCTGCTTCGCGCAACTCCGCGGCGCGATCATTCGCCAGGCGCCGCTGAAGGATCGCCAGCATTTCATCGGCACTCTTGCCTGTGGCGCACACGATATAGGTGAAGCCGAAACGCTGCTCATAGGCCGCATTGCCCGCGGCCAGTTGGGCCAACACGTCGTTGCCCGCGCTGGACGCACCGGATTGTTCCCGTTCGGACCACACGGCAGATCGAGTGGGCTGAGGCGCGGCTTTGCACTCGCCGATGCGGGGATGGCTCGAGAATGCATCCATCCAGTCAGGCTCTTCCATGGTGCTCCATACTTCGTCGGCGGTGAGGCTGAGCGCCTCCACGGTCTGGAAGGGGCGGAGTGCGACCATGGATTGCGCCCATCGGCGCGCGGCGCAGCAGGCCAGCATGGCGTCGAGTGCGGATCGCTGATCGGACTGGTTCCATGCGACAAGAACAGGGTTCATCGAGTTACTTCCGGCGCCTGCAGTTCGGTCAGAAACTCGTCGAGGAGATTGGCCGCAACGCGCCTGCGGTATTCGGCGGTGGAACGAATGTCGTCGATGGGGAGCACCTCGGCCAGGAGCGCGGCGCGCGCTGCTCTTTTCGAACCTGTGTCAATCGACTTGCCGCACAACGCGTCTTCGGTGCGATAGAGGCGGGCCGGAAAGGCGGCAAGACTGGCGGCCGCGAGGCGCAGTTCACGGACGAAGCCATCTTCGACGAGGGCAGTTGCACCCAGAGCTACTTTCGAAATTGCCATGGCGCGCCTTGTGCCTACTTTGCGGAGATACTGTCGATGCGCACTGAACCGGCGCGGCACATGGAGAGCGTAGAGAAGTTCGTCAGAGGCCAGCACATTCTTTTTGTAACCGGTGTGGAAGTCGCTGTATGGAATGCGACGACGGCCGCGTACGGAGATGAGTTCGACCACCGCATCGTAGACGAGCAAGGCGGGCGAGGAGTCGGCGGCGGGCGAGCCATTGACGAGGTTTCCGCCCAGCGTGGCGCGGCTCTGGTTGGCGATGGAGCCGATCCATGCGGCCGCCCTTCGAAGGAGAGGAAGATCCGATGCGATGGCGGCGTGGCCGCGTATGTCGGTGAACGTCGTGCCCGCGCCGATGGCGATGCTCTCTGGAGTGGTTTCGATGAAGCGCAGGCCGGGAATGCCCCAAAGGTTGACCAGCTTTGATGCGGGCAACCGTCCGGCAGCATGAGCCACCATCAGTTCGGTGCCGCCCGCAATCGGGGTCCACTCGCCCGGGGCGCCAGCCAGGAGTTCAAGAACCGCGGTCAGAGTGCCGGGCGCGACAAACTCGTGTGCCTCGGCATCACCGCGCATGGGTGGACGGCTCCGGACGCGATGCGGCGGCAACGACCGACTCGAATATGCGGATAAAGCCGGTGCAGCGGCAGAGATTGCCGGCCAGGCCTTCACGGATTTCGGCCATCGTGGGATGAGGATTGCGATCGAGCAGATGTGAAGCGGCCATCAACATACCCGGCGTACAAATGCCGCATTGGGCACCGCCGCAGGCGAGAAACGCCTGCTGCAGCGGATGCAGGACGCCGTCACGCTCGAGTCCTTCGACGGTCTCGATCGACGAGCCCTGCGCCTGCAGGACGGGAACGAGGCAGCTATTCACCAGTTCGCCATCCATGCGCACGGAGCACGAGCCGCATTCGCCTTCGCCACACCCTTCCTTGGTTCCGGTCAGGCGAAGGTCTTCGCGCAAGACATCGAGCAGCCGCTTCATGGGAGGGACTTGCACTTCGCGCTCTATGTCGTTCACGGTGATGCGGATCGCGGGCCAGTTCGCGCTCATACCGCGGCCGGCTCCTCGATGGCGGCGGCAACTCCAAGCTTTGCGAAGAGGTCTTCAGGAAGCAGTGGAATGGAATTAAATCCCACACCGGTAGCGGCGCGAATGGCGTTCAGGATGGCAGGCGCAGGGCCGTCGTGGGGAAGCTCGCCGATTCCCTTGGCTCCGAAGGCGCCATGAGCGAAAGGAATTTCCTCGAAGTAGATATGGATGGGCGGGACGTCCTCAGCGGTAGGCATGATGTAGTTGGTCATCTGGTTGTTGGCCATGTGGCCGTTCTGCCAAACCACCTTTTCATAAAGCGCATAGCCGATGCCCTGGGCGATGCCCCCTTCAATCTGGCCGCCGGCAAGGACGGGATGGAGGACGCGGCCCACTTCCTGTAC
>DASXGD010000157.1:0-3683 GCA_036489245.1 Occallatibacter sp.
GCTTCGCGCAGGCTGGGGAACAACGTTGCCCACACCCCTGCCACCACCAGCGCGCCCACCCCGCCGATGACCGTGGCCCGCACCGCGCCCCACCACTGCGCCGTGAGGCCACTTTCAAACTCGCCCAGTTCGTTGGAGGCTCCGATGAAGAGCGAGTTGACGGCGCTCACCCTCCCGCGCATTTCGGGCGGCGTGGCCAGTTGCAGCAGCGAACCGCGAATGATCACGCTGATCATGTCGGCTGCTCCGGCAATCGCCAAGGCCACAAGCGAGAGCCACAGACTCCGCGACAGTCCGAACACCACGGTCGCCGCGCCGAATACGGCCACGCACACGAAGAGGCGCACACCTGCTTTACGTTTGAATGGGAAACGCGCCATCACCAGCGACGTGCACAACGCGCCCACGGCTGGAGCGGCGCGCAGCATACCCAGTCCCCGCGGCCCGGTGTGCAATATTTCCTGGGCAAAGATGGGCATCAGCGCCACCGCGCCGCCCAGCAACACGACGAACAGGTCGAGAGAGAACGACCCCAGAAGCATGGGCATGTGCAACACGTAGCGAAACCCGGCAAACACAACCTTGAGGGACGCGGTACGATGCTCCATGCGGCCAGGCCGCACCGTAAGGCTGCCGACAAGAACTAAAAACCACAGCAGCGTACCCAGCGTGAACACGTAAACGATGCCCGCTCCCTCGAGCCTGGTGTCGGGAATAAAGTGGACCAGCGGCAGAGTAAACAGGACTCCGCCCACCGCGGGACCCATGGTGTTGGCAAACTGAAAAATGGCTCCGCCCCAAGTGACGGCGTTGACGAAATGCTGTTCCGGCACCAGGCTGGGGATGAGCGCCGAGCTGGCCGGCCCGGAGAAGGCCCGCCCGGCTCCGATAAGAAAGAGAACTGCGTAAATGGGCAGCACCCCCCGAACGCCTATCCAGGTCAGGGCCAGCAAGACCCCGGTGCACAGGATTTGGATCCCGTAGCAACACAGAATGATCTTGCGGCGGTCGAACCGATCGGCTACATGTCCGGCAGGGAGAAGGAAGAGCAGGCCGGGAAGGAACAGGGCCAGCCCGGTGTAGCCCAGGTCGAGTGGACGGTGGGTGAGCGAATATACCTGCCAGGCTACTGCTACCGATTGCGCCTCCGCTCCCAGGATCACGGCTACGCGGGCAAGCTGATAACGCCTGAAATCGCGCGAAGCAAAGGACTCCAAGCCGCGCAGGGGCGGCTTCTGCGGGAGGGAAGAAGGCATCTTTTCCTAGGGTAAATCCTTTGAAGTGCCGCCGCCGGTCCGGACAACCTATTCGGAATGTACCCCGGCCTCTGCGAAGCGGAGCCCTTTACTGTCGGCCATGCGACATTCATCGAATCTATCCAATATTGGCCGAATCAAGGCGTTATTGCACTAACGCAAGTTCGAAAATGAAAGAGAAGTTTGCTAAGGCCACTCGCCGAACCACATTCTCTGCTGGAACGCGCATCCTATTGAGCGCACCCCTAAAGGTGCTACCAACAGGAGACTGGACTCATGAGGATTGCGCAGGTCGCACCTTTATACGAAAGTGTGCCTCCAAAACTGTACGGCGGTACGGAGCGAGTGGTGTCATACCTGACCGAAGAACTTGTGCGCCAGGGGCATCATGTCACCCTCTATGCCAGCGGTGATTCGGTTACCTCGGCCCGGTTGAGACCCGGGTGCAAGGCCGCGTTGCGCCTGAGCGGTGATCCGGCTTCGTCGGCGCTGGCCCAGCACCTTCTTCTCATTGAGAGAGTCGCGCAGCAGGCCCACCAGTTCGACATGGTCCATTTTCATCTCGACTTCATGCCCTTTTCGGTGATTCGGCGCCAAGGAATGCTCTCCATCACCACGCTGCATGGCCGCCAGGACATCCCCGACCAGTTTCCACTTTTTCGCGAATTCGGCGACATGTCCCTTGTCTCTATCTCGGACGCGCAACGAAGAGACATGCCCTGGGCAAGCTGGATGGCAACCGTGCACCACGGCCTGCCCGAAAATCTGTACACCCCGTGTACCCGGCCGGGTGACTCTCTCGTTTTTCTGGGGCGCATCTCTCCGGAGAAGCGAGTCGATCGAGCGGTCGAAATCGCCCGGCGCGCCGGCCGGAGGCTTCGTATCGCGGCCAAGGTGGATGCTGCCGACCGCGAGTACTTTGAAACCATTCGCGACCAGGTCGCTCAACCCCACGTCGACTATCTCGATGAGATCAATGACCGCGAAAAGTGCGCCTTCCTAGGCAGCGCGGCCGCCCTGCTGTTTCCCATCGATTGGCCCGAGCCCTTCGGCCTGGTCATGATTGAAGCCATGGCGTGCGGTACTCCGGTCATTGCATTTCGCGGCGGATCGGTGGCCGAGATTATCGAAGACGGCGTAAACGGGTTTATCGTGGAAAGCATAGAGGAGGCCGTCGAAGCCGTCGAACGCATCCCCTCGATCGACCGCCGCCAGTGCCGCTCCATCTTTGAGGAGCGCTTCAGTGCCCGGCGCATGTGCAACGACTACCTGCGCGTCTACGAACGCGTCATCGAGGAAAGCGAAGAGATCAGCGGTCCCGCACTGGACCAGGCAGTCGCCTGACCTGAGGAGCCATTCACCGATGACCTTGTTGAAAAATGCGCTCAGCAAAGATGTGATCGAAGTCGAACAGCAGTTTTACATCCGGGCGTCCTCTTCGCTCGCCGATGATCGGACCCGTGTCCTGCTCAACGGAGACACCTTCGCGGTATTCGATCGCAGTGGAGACATTCAGCCGGTCGGATTTGGACAGCAGGGCCTCTTTCACAAGGAGACTCGCCACGTTTCCCGCCTCGAGATGCATTTCGCCGGAGAACGGCCGCTGCTGCTGAGCTCCACCATTCGCGAAGACAATGTGCTGTTTGCGGTCGACCTGACCAACCCCGACCTGGTCATGCCGTCGGGTGAGCCGCTGCCGCGCGGCACCTTGCACATTTACCGCACCAAGTTCCTTACCGAGAGAGTGGCCTACGACCAGATCACGCTTCACAATTACGGCGAAACCACGATCGACGCCGATCTCTCCTTCGAATTCGAAGCCGATTTCGCCGACATTTTTGAAGTGCGCGGGGAGAAGCGTCCGCGCCGCGGGGAGATACTGCCGGAAGTGGTGGAGCGGTCTTCGGTCACCCTGGAGTACGAAGGTCTGGACCACATCCGTCGGTGCACGCGTGTGGATTGCTCCATGACATCGTGCAGCACGCAAGAAGGCGGGATCAACATTCCCATCCATCTCGATCCCCAGGGTGAGACTAGTTTCGTTCTCACCATGGAATGCCGCCGCGAAGATACCAACGTTTACACCGGCACCTACGAAGAAGCCCTGCAGCGCATGACCCAGCAGCGCAGTAGCGGCCCGCTGGCCGAGGTTGATATCCGGACCTCGAACGAACAGTTCAATTACTGGCTGCGCCGTTCGCACGCGGACCTGATGATGATGATGGCGCGCACGCCCTTCGGTCCGTATCCCTACGCCGGCGTTCCCTGGTTCAGCACCGTCTTCGGACGGGATGGCATTATCACTGCGCTCGAGCTGCTGTGGGTCGCTCCGGGCGTGGCGCGAGGCGTGCTTTCCTACCTGGCAGCCACGCAGGCCACCAGCATCGACCTCGAACGCGACGCCGAACCGGGCAAGATTTTGCACGA
>DASXGD010000526.1:0-17579 GCA_036489245.1 Occallatibacter sp.
CTAGTCCAGTGCGACTCCCCACGGGACTACATCCGCGCAGCCAACGCTCTGGACGGCCACCTGACCGCAACCATTCTCGGCGACGAAGAGGACCTTGCCGCCAACCGCGAGCTCATCCGGATTCTCGAGCAAAAGGCGGGACGGTTGATCTTCAACGGTTTCCCCACCGGCGTTGAAGTCACACACGCCATGGTGCATGGCGGCCCGTACCCTGCCACGTCCGACTCACGCTTCACTTCTGTCGGCAGCCTCGCCATCTACCGCTTCGCAAGGCCGGTCTGCTTCCAGGGATTCCCGCATTCGGCGCTGCCGCCGGAGCTGCAAGATGGGAATCCGCTGGGCATTCGGCGGATGCGGGATGGAAAACCGGAATAACGTTATCGGACCGAAGCGCCCGAACCGCAGATCCTTCGACTCCGTTTGGCGCAAAAAGATGCGCCAAAATTAACTCAGGATGACAGCTCATTTTGGAGCGAGATTTTGTAAGCAGGGCACCAGATGTCTTTTCACAGCACCCTGGCTAGCCACTTCCCCGTATGCGAATGCAGGTTGGCCGCAATCTCCTCGGGCGTGCCTACGGCGACGATCCGGCCGCCGGCATCGCCGCCCTCGGGCCCCAGGTCGATCACCCAGTCGGCTGACTTGATCACGTCGAGGTTGTGCTCGATCACGATTAATGATCCTCCGCCATCGATGAGCTTGCGAAATGCAGTCAACAGCTTTGACACGTCGTCGAAGTGCAGCCCGGTGGTCGGTTCGTCGAGGATGTAGAGCACGCGGCTGGCTTGCGAAGGCTTGGCATTGGCATTGGCCGACCGCACCTGGGCCAGGTGCGCCGCCAGCTTGACGCGCTGGGCCTCGCCACCCGACAGCGTGGTCGCTGATTGACCAAGGCGGAGATACCCGAGCCCGACTTCATCCAGCACGGCGAGCTTTTCAAGAAGGCGAGTCTGTCCGACAAAGAAGCGCAGGGCCTCTTTGACGGTCAATTGCAGCACTTCATGGATGTTCTTGCCCTTGTATTGCACTTCGAGGATGCGTTGCTGGTAGCGCGTTCCGTTGCAGTCCTCACAGGGCAGCTCGACATCAGCGAGGAACTGCATTTCGACCGTCACCGTTCCATCGCCCTCGCAGGTATTGCAGCGGCCGCCGGGCACGTTGAATGAAAAGTGTCCGGGGGTGAGAGAAAGCCGTTTCGCCTCAGGCTGCGCCGCAAACAATTCGCGAACGAGGTCGAAGCCTTTGATGTATGTGATCGGGTTGGAGCGCGGCGTACGCCCGATGGGCGTCTGATCGACCAGCACCACGTCGTTGAGACGCTCCACTCCAGTGAGGGACTTGAAAACTCCGGACGGCTCCGCGCCATCGGTCTGGCCGAGGGCGCGCGCGACTGCGCGATATAGTACCTGGTGCACCAGGGTTGATTTTCCCGAGCCGGAAACGCCGGTGATGGCCACGAGCAAGCCCAATGGAATCTCCACATCGATGCCGCGCAGGTTGTTGGCCTCTGCGCCGCGCAGGACGAGCTTTTCCTTACCCGGCGCGCGCCGCCGCGTGGGCACGGGAATCGAAACCTGCCCGGAAAGATAGCGTCCGGTCAGCGAATTGGGATTGGCTTCAATTTCGGCCAGTATGCCCTCGGCAAGGAGCTTGCCGCCAAACTCGCCGGCACCGGGGCCAAGGTCGAGGAGGTGATCGGCCGAACGCAGCACATCGGCATCGTGTTCGACTACCAGGATGGTGTTGCCCAGGTCGCGCAGGTCCTCGAGGATGCGGATCAGCCGGGCGGTGTCGCGCGTGTGCAGGCCGATCGAGGGCTCGTCGAGGACATAGAGTGCGCCCACCAGGCGGGACCCCAGCGATGTGGCCAGCTGGATGCGCTGGGCTTCGCCGCCGGAGAGTGTGGACGCAAGGCGATCGAGGGTCAGATACTCCAGGCCCACCGCATCCAGAAACTTTAGCCGCTGCCGGATCTCATCGAGAATCGGCCCGGCAATCTCCGCATGCATCGGGGACAACTCCAGTGCGTCGAAAAATTCCTTGGCCCGTGCGATGGTAAGTGCCGATGCCTGGCAGATATTGAGGCCGTTCAAGCGTACTGCCCTGGCTTCAGCGCGCAGGCGCTGGCCGCGGCAATCCGGGCATTCGGCGTAGCCGCGATATTTGCTGAGCATGACGCGGACGTGCAGCTTGTACTTCTTGCGCTCCATCTGCGCGAAGAAACCCTGCACTCCTTCGAAGTCTCCCTTGCCGCGCAGGATAATTTCACGGGCGTCTTCTGAAAGTTCGCGCCACGGTACATCCATCGGAATGCCAAAGCCGGCAGCGTACTTGCGAAGGTCGGTGAACCAGCTGCGGTACTTGGGCCGGTTCCAGGGATCGATGGCTCCGCCGCTCAAGGTCAATCCCTTATCGGGAATGACAAGATTCATGTCGAAATCGATGGTGTTTCCGAACCCCTGGCAGCGGGGACACGCACCGAACGGGTTGTTGAAGCTGAATAGCCGCGGTTCGGGTTCCCGCCCGGGCCGATGGCAACTCGCACACTCGTAGGCCGATGAGAATCGAAGACGCGGGCGCTCCGCCGTTTCTTCACGGGGAACGACTTCGAAGATCACTTCGCCGCCTTCGCGATAAGCGATTTCAGCGGCGTCGACGATGCGGGCTCGATTCTCCGCGCTCACCACGATCCGGTCGACGAGCACAAACACCGGCAACGTGAAGTCCAGGTCAAGAAGCGATTCCGGTGTGGAGAATTCAAAAATCCGGTCACGCTGATAGAGCCGGTTGAATCCCGAAGCGCGGAGGTCGGTCAGCCGCGCCTTGAGCGCGTCGGTCATCGGCGATTCCTGCGCCGCCTTCGTCGCCGTCCTGGCGCCGGGCTTCGCGCGCTTCGCCGGTTTCGCCGATTCTTCTTGCCGTTCCTCATGGCGCACGGGGAATAAGGCATGGAGCCGGGTTCCCTCGCCCAAGGCCAGGACCGCTTCGGCTACCTCGTCAATGGAGTCGCGGCGTACCAGGCCGTCGCAGTAGATGCAATGCACCGTACCGCAGCGTGCATACAACAGGCGCATGTAGTCATAGATTTCGGTGGCGGTGGCTACCGTGGATCGAGGATTGCGGGTGGTGTTCTTCTGCTTGATGGCGATGGCCGGCGCCAGCCCATCGATTTCATCCACGTCCGGTTTTTCGATGCGCTCCAGGAATTGTCGCGCATATGCCGAAAGCGACTCCACGTAGCGGCGCTGTCCCTCGGCGTAGATGGTGTCGAAGGCCAACGAACTCTTTCCGGAACCGGACACACCGCTGACCACGGTCAGCTTCGCATGCGGAATCTGGCAGGAGATGTTCTTGAGGTTGTGAGTCCGCGCGCCGCGG
This sequence comes from Occallatibacter sp., assembly GCA_036489245.1. Taxonomy (GTDB): domain Bacteria; phylum Acidobacteriota; class Terriglobia; order Terriglobales; family Acidobacteriaceae; genus Telmatobacter. The sequence continues at coordinate 3,379 of DASXGD010000526.1, forward strand.
ATGACGATTGCATCGTTTGCTGAAATCAACGAGAATGCACCGGGAACCGCAGCTCACCAGAGGCCACGCACCTGAGGCCTGCCATGATTGTTTCGCACAGGGCGAACGAACCTACAAATCATGGCGGATCAGCCGGCGCCGATTGGGGAACTGCGCAAAGATTTCGATCGACTCCGCACTGTCCTCTTCAAGAGGGAAAGAACGCAATCGTCCAATTTCAATTATAAGGGGAAGCGCAACTCCCCCGCACGGAAGGGAGTCGAACCGCTCCAGGCACACGCACCTCGACATGCGCACCACTCGAGGGCGTCTGAACTTAAGGACGATTCAGTGGGAAGGATGAAGCTCTTTCGATTCAGGCTACAAGTGCCGGGCCGTAGCCGTACTTGGGTGTCGAAACCTGCTCGACCTCGCGATTGAGCACTCCCGCAAGGCCCATCAACACTTCAGAGGCACAAGCCGGGCACTGCCGGGCGCAATTGCCGATGCAATTGCAGTCCTGGCACAAGTAAGCCGAGGCCAGAGGGATATGTTGAAGCATAGGCATGGGCATACGTTCACCTGTTTTCTTGGAAATGAGTGAAAGCATGGGGGGTCACCTGTGGGCGGTTTGCCGATCCGGCTTGCCTGTGTGTATTGATGCAAACCTGGCCGGAATAGTTGTTTCTTTGTTCGGTCGAAAAGGTCTGGGGGAACATACCAGGGAAACCGTGTCCATGGCTTTTGTTCAGTAGTGATCGAGCGCGCAAAAACGTTTCGCCCCGCATTTAATACTCTTAACTTGCATGGCGAATTTGCTTATTGATTCAGATCAATTACCCGGATCGAGAACGTGTCGTTAAAGGTTATCTTTGTTCGGTTTGGCGATACGGCCTGCTGTTTGGTTGACAGAGCACTGCGGCCCGCTGCCACGGAATTTCGCCTTGTCATGGGCGACGGTTGGCAGTTTCCTGATCCCTGGTTTGGGATCCGGCTCATTTGGTTGGTCATGATCCAGACTCGATTCAGTAAAGTTGCTCTCACTGTACAAAGCGACGGCAGGAGGAAAAGAGTGACACTGTTTCGGAGGGAACGTCTGTAGATTTGTTCGAAGCCCATTCACCTCAGTCGGTTCGCCGCCGCCATTTTCCCGCAGTCGGGCCGATGTATGGTTTGGCTCGAGGTAAGTTCCGAGCTGCCACGATCTGGCCGCGACCTTCAGGCAGCCGGCACAGCCGTCCTTTAATCTGAGCGTGACGCGGATGAAACCTTTCTTTACGTTGGTGGTCTTTCTCTTTTCTATTGTGGCTGGGTGCCAGAACACTCCTTCGCTCAACGTCGTCCTCGATCGACTCGATGCCTATGCAAAGCAGTACCAGGCGACACTCCCATCCCTCTCCTGCGACGAACAGATCACGTCCCAAGCTCTGAACAAGAAGAGTAAGGTCACACGGGAGGTGAAGATCGAGTCGACCCTTCGCGAGGTTCGTACGGAAGATCCATACGATCCGTTTATCGAAAAGCGTGAGTTCAAGAGCATCGACGGGCGCCGGCCCAAACCGACCTTCCGAACGTCCCAAATGCCGTACTTTGTCGAGGGTGGTTTTGCAGGTCTCGCAGGTTTCAAACGGTGGGAACAGCGGGAGTGTTTTGACGCTGCTGTTACTTCCGCGGACGGCGGCCACACAGTCCGAATGGAGATGACCCTCAAGACAAATTCTACGAACCCTTCATGCGCGACTCTTCCCGACGGCTTTCATCGGATCGTGATTGCCGACCCCGAAACCGGGCGCATTTTTCACACCGAGCGCACCATCGCGCCGGAAGTGGCGGCAAGGAACACCGAAGTCTACTTTGGTGGAATCGACTATGCTCCCGAGAAGCTCGGTGAGCAGACGTTCTGGCTGCCATCGCGGTTCTATGCGCATGACGCCAGAGGCACGGCGCGCATGTTTGCCACCTACTCGAACTGTCATCGCTACACCGGTGAATTGAAGATTCTGCCTGGTGTATCCCTGCCTGGAGCGGGTCCGGAGCCTCGTTGACCATACGGCGCCGCCGTTCGATTCTTCCCTGCGCGCGTCATCCGGCTTCTCCGCCCTTGGCATACACGTCCAATTAAACTAGAAGCTTGAGGAATTCCGTGCGTCGTATCGTTCTAATCCTTGTCATTCTTTCTGTTGCTCCGGCCGCTCTTCGCGCCCAGTCCCCTGCTGCCAATCCGGCGCAAACTTCAAGTCCCGCTCCTGCCGCAGGCGAGCAACCATCCGAAGAGGTCATCGACGCGGAAGCTCTTATTGTCAAAGCTGACTGGAAGGGCGCCGAGGCCAAGCTTACACCGTGGCTGAATGATCATCCCAACGATGCCAGGGCCCTTTTCGATGCCGGGTATATCGCCGACGCCTTGGCCAAGCTGGACGAGGGCACTGGCTTTTATCGCCGCGCGGTCGAAGCCGACCCAAAGCGCTTTGAAGCTCGCCTTTCGCTGGGGCTCTTGCTGGCTCGCCAGGGGAAACTCGCCGAGGCTCGGATCGAACTCACCGCCGCTACGACACTTGATCCCGGAGAAGCAGGGGCAGCCGCCAAAGCGCGAGCCTGGCGGGCGCTCGCGCAGATCGACCGGGCAGACAATCCAACTGAAGCATCGAACGATCTGCTCGAAGCCCTCAAGCTCAGCCCGGAGACCCCCGAGGACACCCTGCTGGCGGCGGAACTGGCTGAAAAAGCCGAACAGTACGATTCGGCCGAAGCCGCCTATCGACGCCTGTTGGCGCAGGACCCCACCAGTGCGGCGGCGAACGCGGGGCTGGCTCACCTGCTGATCGCGCGCCAACAATTTCCCGAGGCAGAGGTGCTCTTGAGGGCGGCTCTCGCGAAGAGCCCAGACGATCCGGCTCTGACCGCGCAGCTTGCGACGGTGCTGGCGGCTGAAAACAAGGCCGAAGCCTTGCCGATGCTACAGAAGCTTCACGCAGATCATCCCGACGATGCGGCAATCACCCGCATGCTGGCTGAAGTTTTGTCTGAGGCTGGGGACGCCGCGGGCTCGGACGCACTCTACGTTGGTCTTCTTAGCACCCATCCGGATGACGGGGCTCTTCTGGTTGCGCATGGGCAAAACCTGATCCGTCAACAGAGATTCCCGGAGGCATTTTCAGTCTTCAGCCGGGCGGCGGAATTGGATGCAGCCAACCCGGATGCATGGAGTGGTCTGGCGTTTGCGGCTTCCAAAACGGGAAAGCCTGCCGTCGCATTGCATGCTCTTTCGATGAGATCAAAATATCTTCCTGATATTCCCTCGACGTACTTTCTTTGGGCAACATCTTACGATACATTGCACGAAACGGCGGCGGCGATCACGTACTATCACCACTTTCTGGAGGCAGCCGCCGGGAAATACCCCAACCAGGAATGGCAAGCCCGGCAGCGTCTCGTCTTGCTGGAGAAGAAACAATGACCGGGCGATGACAAAACCTAACGCCCGCGATGGGAGAATTGGTCGTGCGCTGTTTGATGTTTCGACTTGCGCATTGCCTTGAATGCTCCTATAGTCTCGGCTCAGAAGGATAATTGCTTCCAATCAGCGTCGGCCGTCAGCGGGCGAGTGGCAAGTCGTCGAGAAAAGGCCACAACATCACTGAACGTCCCATGGCTTATTGGGACCCTTACGTCGAATACCCGCGGTAGCGGAGGGTTCGTCATGCGGTCTCCGATGAAGTCGGTCGTGCTTTTGGCTTTCACCGCGCTCGCCATCCCCGCGTGTGCGGCTACCCTGGATGACAAAATCCCCGATCAGCAGGCCATGGATGCGCTGGAGGCTCGTGCCAGCCAGGCGCAACCGAGAGAACAATGCTTCCTTTACGCGGAACTGGTCCACGACATGATCGAGGTCAGCCTGCGGCAGTATGCGGCCGGAGACGCAGAAAAGGCGACCGGACTATTGAAGCGCGCGCAGGAACTCACCCACAAGATTCACCTGGCGCTCTCGGAAGATAACAAGCGGCTGAAAAATGCCGAGATCCTGCTCCGGCATACGGCGTTCCGGCTGACCGAACTGCTCCATACGAGCGAGTTTGAAGACAGGCCCCTGGTTCAGGAGACACTATCTCAGGTCAACCAGGCACAAACCGAAGCCATGATGCAGGTCTTCAAGAAATAGTCCCTCTCGCGGGCACTCATCACATCCGAGAAGCGGCATGTTCTGTACGCAACGCCCCAGTCCGGCGTTTGCTTTTGTGCACCCCTTTTCGGAATGCGTGTGCGTGTGTTTGAATGGGAGCCGTTGGGGGAATCTCAGTGCGCTGGTCGCGTGGCGTTCTTATTCTTGCGTTAGCTTCGGCCTGTACGGCCGTTGCGCCCGCACAGAAGGAAAAGCGGGAGCCTCTCACAGAAGCTCAGATCGACCAGATCCGCGAAGCCGGTATCTACCCCGACGACCGGATCAACCTGTACACGAAGTTCGTCGGCGAGCACGCCGATACGATCAAAGGCCTTTCGTCTCGAGGAAAATCGAGTGCGCGGGTCCAGCGGCTGGATGGCGAACTTCAGGATCTGACGGAGCTGATGGATGAGTTGGGCTCCAATCTCGATGTTTTCTCCGATCGCAAAGCCGACATTCGCAAAGCGTTGAAGAATCTGAACGAAGCCGCCCCGCGATGGTTGGGGATACTTCGCGCCCTGGCCGGCGAACCGGGCTTCGACGTGGCCCGGAAAGAGGCGATCGAGAGCGGCGAGGACCTTGCCGACCAGGCCAAGCGTTTGCTCACCGAACAAACGGAGTACTTCAATCAGCACAAGGACGAACAAGGCCAGGATCGCGCCGAGCCCAAATGAAGCAGCGCCGGGAATCCGGCTGTTTGGCACAGGCATTCCGTTCGAAATCCGATTGGCCGCGAAGCAATCAACATTGCCCTGGCACGTGTGCTACGCTGCGAATTGGTGGCCCCCGATTTTGTCCCAATGTTTCAAGAGGAGTACCGGGTACTGCGCCCGCGGGCGCCGATGCCGCCGATTTCCGTCCGTTTCCGCAGATTCACTTCGCTGAACACTACGATTCGACTGCGTGACGGCCAGATCTTCGTCAGCCTTTCTGATCTTCTCGAGGGCGCTCCAGAACCGGTCATTCGGGCCATCTCCCACATTCTGCTGGCCAAGCTTTACAAAAAGCCGATTGAAGCCATGCACAACGCGCGCTACAAGCGATTTGCGTCCAGCGCGGCTGTCACCCGCCAGACAGAACTGATTCGCGGCGCGCGCGGCAGGAAACGCTACTTCGGACCCGAGGGGCGCTTTTATCACCTGGAGGAGGTTTTCGACTCCCTGAACCTGCGCTTCTTCGGCGGGCTGATGGGGCGCCCTGAACTCACATGGAGCGAACATCACGCCAAGCGCTCGCTCGGCCATTATGACGCCGCTCACAACACCATCGTCGTGAGCCGAGTCTTCGACCGGCCATCCAGCCCGCGCTATGCGATTGAATATCTGCTCTTCCACGAGATGCTGCACCTCAAGCATCCGGTGCGCATGCGGGGCCTGCGCCGATGCGTGCATTCGCGTGAATTCAAAGCCGAAGAGCGGCAGTTCCCACAACTTAAAGAGGCGATGGCGTTCATCAAGAGGCTGTAACATTCAAATTCAAGCGCCCTAACGAGCTTCAATTATGGTCCGTATCGAACAAAAAATCCGCTGCTCGTGGGCCGGGAGTGACCCCGTTTACACGGCCTACCACGACACGGAGTGGGGAGTGCCGGAGTTCGACAGCCGTACGCTTTGGGAAACCCTGATGCTGGAGGGCTTCCAGGCGGGCCTGGCGTGGATCATCATCCTGCGCAAGCGCGAGGCGTTTCGCAAAGTCTTCAAAAACTTCGATCCGCGCAAAGTGGCGCGCTTCACCGAAACCGACATCGCCCGTCTTCTCGAGGATCCCGGGATTGTCCGTTCGCGCGCCAAGATTGAAGCCACAATTCAGGGCGCCCGCATCTACCTCGACCTGCAGGCCAGCGGTGAAGACTTCTCCACATTCGCATGGAGCTTCGTCAAGGGCCGGCCGATCCAGAACACGGGCCCTCTCCCGGCAAAGACGCCGCTTGCAGAAGAAGTATCCAAGGCTCTGAAGAAGCGGGGATTCAAGTTCGTTGGACCTACGATCACCTACGCCTGGATGCAGGCGGTGGGAATGGTGAATGATCACGCGCCGGACTGCTTCCGGCGGCACGAGGTCGCGCGACTGCCGCGAATCCAGCACTAACAAGGGAAAAATGACGGGCACGGACCGTCATGGACTGGTCGGCGCGCACAGGTCTCTCTACCCTTTCTGAGGCCTCGCATGCGCTTCACTGTACGCACCGCGATTCGCCGCGCGACCGGCGCAGCCTTGTTCCCAACTGCCCCGGTGACCCCAGAAACAATCGAACCATCTACAAAACAGGAGCCAGCCATGACCATTGCGGAGCGTATTGTTTCCGTCAATCCCCACATGCCGGTAAAGCTGCGGCTTTCCGGCCTGCAGGCGAATCACGAATCGAGTTTGATGTTCTTTCTGATGCCGGGCAGGCTTGTGGCCTGCGCGTGGATTCTGGTCTTGTTGTGCGCAAGCGCAATGACGGCGGCACAATCCAGTCACGAATGGGTCGCTACGTGGCAGGGCAGCCCTACGCCGGGAGGCACTTTCTATTCTCCGGGATGTCCCTCGGATGTAGGTCTCAATAGCCAGACGGTGCGGAACGTGGTTCACGTCTCGGCCGGCGGAGACTGGGTACGGGTGCGTTTATCCAATAATGCGGGCCTCGTTCCCCTGGCGGTGGGTTCCGCCTCCATCGCGCGCTCGGCGGGAGGCGCGGCAACCGCACCCGGCACGCTGCGACCGCTGCACTTCGGAGGAGAGAGTTCCATCCTCATTGCGGCCGGCGGCGAGGCCCTGAGCGATCCGATTCCGATGACGGTCCACGCCCTGGACAATCTCGACGTGAGCGTTTATTTGCCCGGAAGTACGGGACCCAGTACGCAACACTACTATGCTGACCAGGACAACTTTCTAGCGGCAGGTGATCAGACCGGTTCTGGTACCGCGACTCCGTTCTCGACGACCATTTCGTGCTGGATGTTTGTGTCGGGCGTGGATGTGAGAGCGGACCGGAAAGTTCGCGGGACACTGATCGCGTTTGGAGATTCGATCACGGACGGCTACCTCTCCACCAACAATGCTAACCGCCGCTACCCTGACGATCTCGCGACTGCCCTCGCGGCGCGCAAAGGCAACACGCTGGCGGTGGTCAATGCCGGCATCATCGGCAATGAGCTGCTCACGATTCGACCGCAACTGGAGTTCGGATATACAGCTCCCTTCCGGTTCGGCCGGGATGCTTTGAATCAGGCGGGCGCCGGCGCGGTGATTCTCCTTGAAGGCATCAATGACATTGGCGACCGTTCGGCGAAGGCAAGCGATCTGGTCCCGGTGTATCTGCAGCTGATTCTGGCGGCGCACGAGGCTGGGCTGAAGATCTATGGTGCGACCCTGACGCCATTTGGCGGCTCGAATGCAATCTACGGGGGCGACTACGGAACCCCGGCGGGGGAGGCGCAACGGCAACTGGTCAATGCATGGATTCGCACCAGCGGTGCATTCGACGGCGTAATCGATTTCGACAAGGCGGTGCGGGACCCGGCCAATCCAACCCAACTGCTTCCAGCGTATGTGGGCGATCCGCTGCACCCGAATGATGCGGGTTTACCAGGCAATGGCCAACGCGGTGGACCTGGATGCCATCCTTGAAGGAATCCTGGACAATTAACGTGGATTAAGCCGGCCAGAGGGCCCCTGCAACCATCGACTTGCGCGCCAGACTGAGAGCAGTGCGTGCTGCGTTCCGCATGGTATACTCCGCTCCGTTCGTGAGGGAGTGGCCATGGCCAGTCGGGATGTGCGATTGAATGGGTCGACCCTGCCGGCGTCGCATCCAGCCTTTGAACCAACCACGGACGCGGAACGGGAAATGGTGAGGAACCAGCTCAATCTGATCCTCACCAGCCCCATGTTTCATAACAGCAAGCGCTATGCTTCGGTGTTGAAGTTCATTGTCGATGAGACTCTGGAGGGAGCGGGCGCTCAGCTCAAGGAGCGGACGATCGGCGTGGAAGTTTTCCATCGGCCGCCCGACTATGACACGACCGATCACGTAGTGCGCAGCGCGGTTGGGGAGGTACGCAAACGGCTGGCCCAGTATTACCAGGAAAACGCGCGGGGATCGGTTCGGATCGAGGTTTTGCCCGGTTCCTACATTCCGTTGTTCCGATGGGCGGAAGAATCCTCTGCGCCCGACAAAACGGTCCCGGGACCGGTGGCGGTTCCTGTGGCTGCGCAGAAATCGGTAATTTCAAAGTGGCTCCGGCCCAACCGGATCGCCGCGTTGGGAGTGGGGATTGTTGCGTGCCTGGCTGCATTGGTAATTGCCTTGCGAGCGCCGAATCCGTTCGACAGCTTCTGGCGACCCATTCTTTCTTCCCGCGCGCCGGTGCTGCTCTGCGTTGGCAATCTCGCAGGGGGGCGGGGAGCAGAGGCTGGAAACCAGGGCTTGAGCTCAACCCTCACGCTCAAGGAATTCCACAGTTCGGAGAATGAAACTGTTCATGTCTATGACGCCATGACGCTGGCTCGATTCGCCGGCCTGATGCAGGCCAGCGGTAAACAGTACCAGCTTGCTTCGCAATCCGAAGCGACCTTCACCGACCTGCAAAAGGGACCGGCAATCCTGGTGGGGCTCATGAACAACAACTGGACCGAGCGGCTGGTGCCCCAACTGCGATTCACGGTCGAGCACCCGTCGCCAAGCCGGATCACGATTCGGGACCGGAACAATCCTTCCAATGCGGAGTGGTCGATCGACTATTCGACTCCTTATCTCGATGTCACCAAAGACTATGCACTGGTGCTGAGGATGGTCGATCCAAAGACCGACCAGATGGTGGTGGTGGCGGCTGGTATCACCGTGTTCGGCACCTTTGCGGCCGGTGAGTTCCTCACCGATAAAAAGGAGATGAAGAGGCTGGCGGCGTTCGCCCCGAGGGGATGGGATTCTAAAAACATGGAACTGGTACTTTCCACTGATGTGATTCGCGGGCACTCCGGTCCAGCCGCGATCGTCGCTGCCCAATTCTGGTAGTCCGAAAAACGTTACCCGTTACCAGCCAATTCACTTTCAGGACCTTGCTTGCGCCGCCGTTCCGGTGTAAAGCTAGCCATAGCAGGATGGCGATTGCGCGCCGCCGAGCTCCCCGTGCCGAAACTGGAGGTTTACCATGTCCGAATCCGCTCTCACCGCCGGAAACACGCTGCACAGCCTGGAAGACTGGGATGAGTTTCTGGAAGGCCGCTACAAGGAAGGCCGCAGCCAGGAAGAGTTTCGCGTTTACGACGCGACCGCGCAGCCGGGGGTGGCGGAGTTCTACCGGCTGAATCACGAAAATCAGACCGTAGATTATGTGCTTGGCAAGGAAAGGGAGTACTTCGGGCTGAACAAGGGCAAGAAGACGGTGTGGGAGGCCGCGGAGTTTCTAAATACGCTGGTTGACGACAGTGATCCAGACACTGATCTCACGCAGATCGAGCACCTGCTGCAGACATCGGAGGCGATCCGCCGCGACGGCCATCCGCGATGGATGGTCCTGACCGGGTTCCTTCACGATCTTGGCAAGTGCCTGTGCCTTTACGGCGAGCCGCAATGGGGCGTGGTCGGCGACACCTTCCCAGTAGGGTGCGCGTGGTCGACGGACATCGTGTTTCACGAATACTTCGCCAAGAACCCGGACAGAAACGTGCCTGAGTACCAGACAAAATACGGGATTTACGAGCCGAACTGCGGGCTCGAGAATATCCATTTGTCGTTCGGCCACGATGGATACATTGCCGAGGTGATGAAGCCGCACCTGCGGGACGAGGCGCTCTACATGCTGCGCTTCCACTCGTTTTATCCGTGGCACCGGCACGGCGCCTACGATTACCTGTGCAACGCCAAGGACCGGTCGATGCTGGAGTGGGTGCTGAAGTTCAATCAATACGATCTTTATTCGAAGGGCCACACCAAGCCGGATGTGAAACAGCTCAAGCCCTACTACGACGATCTTTTCGCGGAGTTTTTGCCCGAGAAGCTGGACTGGTAGGGATTGCGCTTTTTACCGGGTAGCAACAGGCCAGGGCGGGCGCCCAAAAGCAGAACGGCGGGAGTGGAGGTATCCACTCCCGCCGTTTTCTGGTTCACAACGAGACTAATTCACGGTCAAAGTAAATGTCGTCGGAACTGTCGTGGCGCCCGCGTCGCTGCCGACGGCGGTAACGGTGACGGTGTAGTTGCCGGCGGTGGTAGCCGGAGCCCCAACCTTCACCGATCCGGTACCGCTTGCGGAGTTGAAGTTGCTGTCGCCGGAGTATGAAGCGGTCAGCGTCTGGGTTCCGACCGCAAGAGTACTGGCCGGAACAACGATGGTTGCGGCGCCGCTGGCAAGGTTGGTTGCCGCCGATTTATAACTTCCACTGCTGAGGGTGACGGTGCCGGTTGCAGTGGATGTTCCTCCTGAAACAGAAACCGCAACAGAAAGCGTATCCGTGGTGGCTATGACTCCCTTCGCCGGCGACACGGTAACAGATGGAGTGGTTTTGCCTCCACCGCCACCGCCGCTGGTGTGTACGCTGCCGCAGCCAGCGATGGTAAAGGTAGCCGCGAAGACGAGCGCAACGAGGCTGAGGATCTTACGACCGCGCCTGGTTCCCAGGGGCAGGAAGAAGAACAGCAGGCCGAGGATGGTGGTCCCACCGGCGGCTTTGAACCATGCGATCCCACTGTTGCCCGCTTTGCGGACGTAGGAGGGTATCGGGGTGGTGGCGACGGTGACTTGTGAGGTTTGAGGAGTCGCGGTCCCGCTTGCAAAAGTAAGCGTCGACGGACTGATTGTGAATGTGGGCGAACTGACGGCCCCGGCAGGAGCGGAGGTGACCGTCGCGGTAAAGGTGACTGTTCCTGCGTATCCAGCAACCGGGGTAACCGTCAACGTGGAGGCGTTGCCGGTGGTGGCGCCCGCGCTAAAGGACAAGGGGGTCGCCGCCAGCATGAATCCGGGGACGGTGACCGAGCCGTTACCGGTGGAGGTGTTGTAGATGTTGTCACCGCTGTAGTTGACGGTGAGGCTGTTGTTTCCGAGGGCCAGAGTGTTCGCAGGAATGGTGATGGAATAGCTTCCGCTGGAGAGCGTCGTGGCCGCGGACGTATAGCTGCCACTGGTCAGGGTGACGGTTCCAGTCGGCTTAGGACCGGCGCCACTGACCGCACCGGTTACGACGAGCGAGGCGGAGGGCGCAATCGTAGTGGAAGCTGGGGTGACTGTCAGCGAGGATGCAACCTTGGTTACGGTGATTTGGGGGCTTTTTCCGGTTCCGACGGAAAAGGTTCCGTCGGTAGTGTCTCCGTTGTAGATGACGGTGAGGGTAACGGTTCCTGCCTTGAGGGCACCGGCCGGGATCGTCAGGCTCGCGTTTCCGGAACCGTCAACGAGAGTCGCTGGCAGGGGCGAAACATAACCGCCGCCGGAGATGGAGACATTCCCGTTGGGAATGCTCAGGTTGGAGGGATCGGTGACGGAAACCGACACGCCAAGGGAGTGAATGGTGTCTACGCTAGCGGCGGCAGGCGTCACAGTGACCGTCACAGGGGAGTCACCGGTGGCGGTGCCCCAGTATGCGACCAACTGACTTACGTCGACGCTTCCCAGGCCGGTGGCGAGGTCGTAGCCGACGGTGGTGTCGAAGCCCGTCAAGAAGAAATTCCCTGCCGTGTTCATGGCGCAGTTGGTGCTTCCGCTGGCGCACACGACAGAGTTGTTTCCGACGGTAATGTCATTGAAGATGCTGGCGGCAGCGGGGCCGTTATAGATGTCGTAAAGCTGCTTGGCTGCCTGTCCGAGGCGGCCTCCGCTGTGCTGCTGGACCATGGCCAGGATGCCCGCAAACGCGGGCGCCGCGGTGGAGGTTCCGCCGAAACCGAAGAAATAGAATTGCTTGTCGGATTGATCGGTGCAGTCGGCGGTCACGTTGACCGGTGGAGTGGCGGAGTTCGGACCGACATCATCGGTGCAAACCAGCCAGGAAGCGTTATCGCCGCCGGCGCCCGACATCAGAGAAACGTCAGGCATGTCGCGGAGGGCGTCGGCCGGAACGCCGATGCCAGTCTGCCAAGCCGGCTTCGGATATCCGTTGGTGCAGGTTCCAACCGCGGCATCGGTGGAAGTGTTCGTGGAGCAGGTGCTCGCGCCTCCGCTTCCGGCATTGATGTTGTTCGCGCCGGATGTCGGGTCAGTGAACGGGACGTTGGAGTCGAGAACACCGTCGGTTGCAGTGGAGTCGTTCCATGTCGACTCGGGGATATATTGCAGGGCCGTCCGGTAGAGATTAGTCCCGGAGTTTGCACTCGGATCGCTCGCGTAGGTGGTGAACTTAGTCTGGTCGAGAAGGCCGATGAGATCGGTGCCTCCCACCGCGATATTGTAAGGCGTGGAAGCGTACCCGCTGACGGCGAGCCCATTCGTCGCAGCGTCCTCGGTGCTGTTGTTATCGCAGCCGGCAGAACCGTTGTCACCGGTTGCCACGCTGACGGCGATTCCCTGGGTCGCTGCCTGCTGCCACCAGCCATTGATCAGAGCATTCTCGGCGGTGGTCAGCTGCAGTTCGCATTCGCCGAAGCTGAGGCTGAAGATATCGACAGAGTTGTCGGCCAACATCTGCTCAATGGCTATGTCGAGCGTGGATGCGGTATAGAAATGGATCGTGGCACCGGGCGCGAGGCCGCCCGCCAGTTCGGTGTCGATGTACGCTTCGTCGGTGTCAGCGGTGGCTGTTGTGTTGTCGACGTTGGTGATGATGGGCTGGTTGGAGTCACCGAGGAACCGATTGCGGTAGCTGGCCACAGTGGTGGCCTGGATAACGGCGTCACCGCCGACGCCGATGGTCACGCCGGTGCCGTTGTAGCTGGTGCCGGTGGTAAAGCCTGCGTTCAGCGAATTGGGCGTGTCGTAGATAGTGGCCGCGTCCCCGGGAACCATGAAGAGCTGATAGGGGTCGCTGATGCTGCCGGAGCCGGTGGTCAGCTGTGCCCGCGGACGCCTGGCTTGAAATGGTTGAGCGGCTTTCAGCCGGTGCGTGGCCGGGTCGTATTTGCCCAACCGATTGGCGACATGCTGGGGCCGGGGCCGGATGGTATTCAGCCTGGCAACCCCCGACACGACGCCAGCCAGCGCGGCGGGAATTTTGGGATTGCTGTTATTGGAGAAGAACTGTTCGCCGAGGACCTGGTAGGAATGAATGGAAGTGTGGAACGCCCGCTCGATCTGGGCAACGCTTCCGGAGAAGGCAATATTGGTGCGGCCGGAGGAGACGCCATCCACGCGCAGGCCCTGGGACTGAAGCCATCTAACAATGGCCGCGATATCGGAATCGGCGGGGCCGTAGAGCTTACCGAACTGCGCCGGCGTGAGCCATTTGTGGTAATTGGGCGAGGACTTGTCCTGAAGCTCGGCCAAATATTTATTGAGGGCGGCTTCCTGGGCGCTGCTTCGCGAAAGCATCAGCCGGACATGAGAGAGCTGGGTAGACGGCGAAGCCGCGCCCGTATCGAATTCTGCCCTCGCCCTGGACGACACATTTCCTGTCAAAGTGACCAGCGAGCTTTCGTTGACAGGGGTGGTAATGCGGGGGGCGATCTGCGTGCTTTGCCCGGTTGATATTGACGGATGAACGAGCACACCGACGGCGGCGAGAAACGAGAGAAAGCGAAGGCAACGCATGTTTACTCCAAGACCTTTCTTCGGAAGACCGAACGAGCTTTAAGCCTGGCGCTTAAAAATAAAGCGGCGTGGGGCCTTCAGGAAACGGGGATTGTCTATGTGATACCCGAAATTATGGGAATCATAAACCCGGTACCCGTGCCCGGAGAAGGTTATAAACCTACGACTTCTGTGCTACCGGGTGCGGATTTCCTGTCGCAGTGTCATCGCACGGACCCGGGTGGAGAGGTCATGCGATAGGCTCACAACGGTGGGGGGGTGCGATGGAGCGCACGGGGTGGGGTGAAAGCCCGACCGCCAACCATTGCAATAGACACTTTGTATTCCTTTCGAATATGATGCCCTTTCCGGCCGCTGCGAGACTGGTTGCAAACCATGCGAGCATCGCTGTTTATTAC
>DASXGD010000025.1:0-3661 GCA_036489245.1 Occallatibacter sp.
TACCTTCCTGTCGGAGAACTCCTAAGATCTTCTGGCGACGCTGGCTCGGGAACACCTCGCCGGATAATGCTTCAACATTCATTATTCTGCATGAACATGCGTGATTCCATGCAATATTCAAGTATTCTCTGGATAGCGCGCTAAATATGCTGTTTTATACGTGTTGTTGCAGTTTTCGCAGCCTCTCACCTTTGCCTCTCCCCCAGTAAGCAAAGCACTTCAAGTTCCTGAGATCGGGATCCGCCGTAAGATCGCAACGCATTCTTCGCGTTGATCTTAAAAGCTATTCGGCTCAATCTAAGAATTTTAGAAGACGGCGTAACCCGCTTCGGCACCAGTCCGTCCGCGTAGGAGGGCGAGGCTCCGTCCGAGCCGAGGACGACGCCGACAATTGCAAGGCCATTGTTCTGCATGTACTTAAAGGACAATGATCGTCGCCATCGACGGCACGGGACCGGACTCTCCGGGCGACTACGCCAGGGAAATGGGCGGCTCGTTCTGCAGCCAGATTGGGCGCGCGGCGAACGCCATCTATTTCCGCGGACCGACCCTGACCGGATCGGAGACCTCCGCCATTGCCAACCTGGCGGTGGACGCGGTGATGGCCGCGCGTGGCAATGCGTCGGCTGGCGAGGTGATGCTGGCTGGCTATAGCCGAGGCGGCTGCGCGGCGATCATCGCCGCGGGTCGGTTGAAGGATCGGGGTGTGGGGGTTCATTCCCTGTTTCTGTTCGACGCCGTCGATATGCAGACCTCGGACTTACATCTCTCGCAGATCATTTCGGACAACGTGCGCATGGTCGCTCACGTCCGCAGCGCGCGAAATCTTCCCTTTTGGATCCGCAATCCGGTCAAATCGAGATTCTATTTCTATAATACCGGCCGCTATCTCGCGGGGTCGGGAAGCTGCGACACCAAATCTTTCGTTGGCAGCCACGGCGCCGTGGGCGGCGTTCCCTGGCCGGACATCAAGGAAGACGCTGGCTGCGCCCTGGCGGTGGCCGAATGGATGAACAAGCGATTCGAAAACCGGGGACTGATCGTGACGCTCAAACCGTAAGGCCGCCACTGCCCGGCTGGCCGGGTATCAGCACTCCCATCGCCAATGGCTAAACAAATGAAGACACTACTAATTCTAACTGCCATGATCGGTTTATCGGGATGCGTAAATGACCAATCGAAACCACCAAAAAGCACGTATGTGCCATCTGGTGGTTTTGGTGGTGGTTTTGGTTACACCAGCCCCGGCGCGTGCGCTGCTGCCCGGAATTAATTATCCGGCGCAGCCACCGCGCAGCCACCGCGGCCACCCCTTCCTGCAAGGCGGCCATGATCCTCTGGAGTGATGCGTCGCATCTACCGAATCTTACACTGGTCGATCCATTGATTTTAATTCAAACAATGGAAAGCAACTCAGAAAGATTATCAGCGTTCTCGATGTGCTCGTTGCCCATCTTCTATTACCATCGGTCGTCCTGCCGCGGTTCGCGCGGGAGCGCGTCCCTTGTCGCATGGCATCGCCTAATCAAATCGTATCGCCACGCTCCGTCACACCGCGGAAGCGATCTTCTCCTTTTCGTGCTCGATGTAGCCGTAGACCTCGGGCAGGATGAACCGCGCTGCCATGAAGCCGGTGAACGAGGACAGTGAGACCAACGCGGTGGCTAGCGGGATACCCAAGTGCTCGAACACTACCGGGAAGAGAAAGATCGTCAGGAAGTTCGGCAGCTTCACGAACATATAGCCGAATCCGGAGGCAGTGGCCTTGTAGCGGGAGGGCGCGACCATGGAACAGATGGTCATCCCGTTCGAGGCGGACCAGTAGTGGAACCACATCAGGGCAGCTGCGGCGACCGGTATCAGGAGCCTCCAGTCCAGGCGGAGGAACAGCGCCGCGGCGAGGAGCGAGAGGCAGGCCCCTCCGAAGCCCCATTGGGAAATCCCGCGATGGCCCAGTTTGGGCGTGATGACCGGGGCGACGAAGCCACTGATCGTGGCGATGGTGTAGATCGCGGCAGTGAAGAAGTTAGTGCCCGCGATGCCGGAGACGCCGCTGAGCAGCAAGATGACCGGAAGGTAGAACCCGAATGCGGAAAACTCAACACCCTGCATGGCGTTGGAGATCCAGGCGAAGATGCTGGCCCGCCTGCGGACCGGATCCTTCCAGATGTCGGCCAGGAAATCACGGGTGCGCGGCCGATCGATGCGGTAGTCCTCGTCGGGCAGCATATCCAGCGGGTCGTTGAACATGTCCTTGGCCACCTTCTTGGCCTGCTTGAACTTGCCTGCCTGAATCAGCGAAAGAGCCGTGTCCGGGACGTCGAGCCGCATGATCAGCAGGATCAGCGCGGGGACCGCGCCCAGGGCAAGGCCGATCCGCCATAGCAGCCCGTGGTCCATACCGCTCAGGTACATGATCGTGACCACGATGATGCAGGTGACCTCGCCGAGGCCGAACATGCCCTGCCAGCGGTTGCCCATAACCTCACGCTTGCCCCTCGGCATCGACTCCATGATGTAGGTGTAGCCGGTCGAGATGTCACTGCCCAGCGGGATGCCGAGCAGGAAGCGGATGATCACCAGCTGCCACATGCTCGTGGCGAATGCCTGCGCGGTCGCCAGCACTACAAACGCCGCCATGGTGGTAAGGAACACCTTGCGCCGCCCCAGGCGGTCGGCTGCCCAGCCGCCGATGATCGTACCGATCAGCGCGCCTAGTTGAACTGAAGCCGCGGCTAGGCCGAGCAACGCGGCGCTGGGCGTGAAGTCGTTCTTGACGAAGATCAACAGGAAGGAGATCGAGTACAGATCCCATGCCTCGATGAAGATCGTAGTGATCATTAACCAGCCGGTGCGCGTGCCCGACCGGGTCCCTTCCATACTCAGCACGTGGGCGGCGGCCTCGTCGGATAGCTTGCGCAGCTCTTCTTGGCCGGGAATCATCGTGGCTCCTTAGATCTCCACCGCCTAAACGCGCGACGCAACCGTGCGCGGGACCGTCGTGTGGATCACGGCCAGGGTAACGGCGGCACCCTCAAGGTGTCAATAAGTTGCTGCAGGTAGACTGAGTAGCTTAAAAAACCGAGACTCCCACCGAGCTTAACTCACCGAACTACACGCAGGATGCGTATGCTGGGCATATCGGACCGTTTTTTTTGCAAAGCAAGCCAATATCCTTGATCGCGGCCCCGGGAAGGGACTCGAGATTCCGGAGATCGGCTTGCAGCATTTCCACGATTTGTGTGTGGTTTTTGACTAGGATCCTTATCGCCCTGGGAGTAGCGGGTCCTGCAGAAAGCGTGTGTGGACTACCACGCCGGGGTGGCTACAAGACCGATGGTGTTGCCGGCGCCGTTAAGATAGAAGCCGACGATCTGGCCGCGATCGTTCAGGCCATTAAAGGTGGTGGTGCCGATCCCGTTGGGGTCATCCTGTTGCACGCACTCACCTGTCACTACGTCGCAGATAATGCCGTGCATCGCCCCTTTTGTGTCGACGTCAAAGCCGACCGCCTCGCCAAAATTGTTCAGCCCGAGCAGAGATGTCGAGGTTGCATTTGCAGCATCTATTGTCTTGAAGACGCCGCGGTTTTCGAAGAAACCGTGGGTAACGCCGTTCCCATCTACATAGAAACCGACGATTTGATCGCGATCGTTGATTG
>DASXGD010000078.1:0-16977 GCA_036489245.1 Occallatibacter sp.
TTGCACGACTCGGTGCTCGCGCCCATCGGGATGACCCGCAGCACCTATGAACAGCCCCTGCCGCAAGCGCTGCGGGAGAATGCGGCTACGCCGTATCGCGATGACGGAAAGCCGGTCGAGGGCGGGGCGCACACCTATCCGGAAATGGCGGCGGCTGGATTGTGGACCACGCCGACCGATATCGCGAAGTACGCGATCGAGGTGGAACAGTCGCTTGACGGCAAGGCCAACCACGTTCTGAACCCTGACATGGCGCGGCAGATGCTGACACCGGGCATGGGCGATTGGGGCCTCGGCGTGCAGATCGGCGGATCGGAGGCCATGCGCTACTTTTCCCATGGCGGGGCGAATGAGGGTTTCCGCAATCTGTTCGTGGCCTATGAGAAGAGCGGCGAGGGCGCAGTGGTCATGACCAACGGCGATAACGGCGGCCAGCTTGGGGACGAGTTGATGCACAGTATCGCCGCCGAGTACGGCTGGCCGGACTGGAAGCCGCAGGTGCGAACCACAATCAAGGTGGACGAGAAGACGCTCCAGCAATACGCGGGCAGCTACGAGCTTCGCCCTGGATTCGACCTGGTGGTAACGGTGGAGAACGGCCAATTGATGACGCAGGCTACCGGACAGCCCATGTTTCCGGTGTATGCGGAATCCGAGACAAAATTCTTTCCGCTGGAGTTCCCGGCCGAGCTCGAATTTGTGAAGGATGCCGGGGGCAAAGTGAATACGCTGATCCTGCACCAGGGTGGCCACGACATGAAAGCACCGCGAAAGTAGCAGCTTTGCGGCAAGGTGAGTCTGTTGGATCGGGCGCAGGTTGTGCGCCGCGTCTGCTGGCGTCGTGCAGTGCGAAAGTCTTACATGCAGGCCTTGTTCCGTGCGGAAGGTAGGGTCAGGAAAGTAATGCTTGCCGGGGGCAGGCGGATCGAGCCCGCTTTGACGGGCTGGCCTTTGAACTCCGCAACCGAACCGTCGGGCTGCGCCTGCAGTTCAGCCCCGTTGAGTAATACCGTTTTGCTGGCGAGATCGGGCGCGGTGAGCGAATAGCGATCGGCAGCGACCGGGATGGCGACCGCCTGCTCGCTGGTGGCGTCGGTATTCAGCGCCACGATCGCGACCCCGCCCTGCGTTCCCTTCAGGCAGTGGGCATAGATGCGGAGTGCCTGGTCGTGGGAGGTGCCGGGATCAAGCACAACCGGACCCATGGTGCGATTCCAGAGCAGAGCCGCCCAGTAATTCGGCTTCGGCTCCAGCGTGTCTTCGGCCAGGAGGCCATAGTCGCTGGCGGCGAGCGTGTTGTGCATGACCGACTTCACGCCTTTCTGAGCCAGCGAACCCAGCTGATTCAGGAAGCGGAAGCTGTCAGCAAACTGGCCTGCGAACGGATCGCCGCCACAGGCCGCCTGTCCGGTTTCGGTGAGCCACATGGGTTTGCCGGGAAGGTACTTGTCGCGAAGCGCGGCATAGAAGGATTCAACCGTGTCCGTGCGGTCGAGCCAGTCCGAAGAAAGCGCCTGGTCGATTTTGACGGTGCCGCCGCAGCGGCGCGAGACGCTGCCGTAGAAATGGTAGGAGAAGGCATCGAAGATGGGCCCTGTCGCCTGCATCAGGTCGTCGGTCGTGAGCAGCTTCAACTTCATGGCGGCTGGCCCGAGCGAGATGCCCTCGCCCACGCCTCCCGGCCCCAGAAAGATGGTGGCGGGCGACTCCTTGCGCAGAAACGCCGAAAAGATCTTGGCATCCCTGCCGAAGACAGCAGCGTCGTAGCCCTGCGGCGCCCCGCCCATCATCGCGAACGTGGGCTCGTTCATGAACTCCACCGCCGCGATGCTTCCCCCCAGGCTCTTGGTGTAGTCGAACACTGCTTTCGCCTGGGCGGGGGTCCAGACTCCCTCGGCGTCTCTGGTTCCGGGGCTGATGGCGGCGGAGGTGACAATCTCGGCGCCGACCTGGCGGGCGAAATCGACAACAGCTTTCCATTCGGTTCGCGTGAGGACGCTGTTGAATCCTTTGGGCGGCTGCTTGAGGGCAGGGGCGTCATCGTCCTGGAAATAGGTGCTGTTTTGCCAGGTTCCACTCACCCGCAGGTAGGCCGGTCCCAGGGCCGCGGCCAGTTTCCGGAGCCGCGGATTGCTCAAGTCGATCGGCGGCCGATACTGATAAAGGCTCGGATCCACTCCGACCGGCTGATTGGGGTCAGGCGGTTTTGGGGCGTCTGCGGGGCTCGATGGGTACGGCTTCCAGAATCGGCCCCCGGTCACTTCAACCATCTCTACGTTGTAGGAAAGAAACCGCGCATCCACCGTCGACAGTTTGGGCATTTCGGAAGGTGCAACGGCAAGGGAGGGCTTTTGCTGAGCATCCGTGCCAACGGCCGAAACCACCAAGGCCCCGAGGGCCACGACCCGGTTCAGGATCCGCCTCCATCTCACGCCAACCAATCTCAGATTCATGGCTTTCTTCCTTTCGTCCGGACCTTCGAGAGCCCGATCGATTCGCCGACCGTTGAAGAACAACTGCAGAGTAGGATACTGATCCGACCCTCAAATCGAAGGGGAGTCTACGGATTCCATGAAAATGATGGAAAGCTCTTCCAGGCCCACAAAATCGTGCGGATCCATTTTCCGCTCTGGCCCGCGGCTTTCTGCTGTACCTTGTCGTATAGCAGGTCGTGACCCTTCGCAGACCGCGTTTCCCATCCGGTGCATGAACGACTTCACAGGAAGGTAACCTCTTGGGGTCCTTTAGTTATCAATCTGTCATCGTGGTTGTCGTATGGCTCTCCTGCTGGATCCAAGCCGGTGGTTCTACCGTGCTGCTGCGTGGAGATCATCGCACACCCACCGAACCGGACACTGTCACTACCTTCGGTGGAGCGGTCACCTTTACAGCGTCGGTCGTGAAGCCGGCAACCGCACTTACGGTTGTCTGGTTGATGGACACATTCGATGCAACTCTGCTCGATCAGTCCAAAGAGGACCTTGTATCGATGAGCAAGCGCCTGCCGGGGCGCTCTTTGCGGCTGGTTGTGCTTCGTTCGGCGCAGGCCGAAACCCTCGGCCCGTTTTCGGGCTCCGTTCGATTGGAACAGGCACTCGCAGATATCGTCTTGCCCGCCGCAACGCCGGGCGCTGACGCGCAATCTGCGAACCCCGCCGGGGTAGCGACTACCCTTGACGGGCTGGTTCAGAACGTCGACCCGCTGGGATCGCAGTGGTCCTCGGTGCTCGTAGTAGGCAAGCTGGCGGATCTTTCGCCGGACATCCGGCTCTATGCGACAGCCTTGCTGACGCGTGCCTTCGCTGCGCGACGGCTGCGCGCATTCGTCCATTCGCCCGGGAGTGACGACAGTACCTGGCACACGTTTTGCCTGGCCACCGGAGGAGAGGTTGTGCCCGACCTCTCGGAACTGCCGCGCATGCTGGATGAAAGAGCGGCTTACCTTGAAGTCAGTTGGACACCTGCGCATGCGCCGGCGGGTTTTGTTCTCTTTCCGGCGATCCTCGCTGATGATCATGCGGACATGATCATGGCCATGACTGACGTTGCCGACGCGGGCGTTCCGCTTCCCTCAATCGACGCCTACGCTGCGCAGCAGGCGCGAATCCGGGAGGCGGCGGCGATGTTTCATGCGCCGTTTTCTGAGAAGACGCTGAGCGATGTGCGCGATCGCTTGATGGGCGCGACTGAACTGAATCCTGTTGACCCGGAACTGTTGCGGATGGAGGCGTCGTTCTGCGAACAGACACGCACATACAGCGAGGGAGTGAAGGCGGCCGCGCTCCTGGCGCAAGTGCAGCCCCAGGGAGCATCGTACCTTCTGCTTGGGCACCTGCAACGGCAGGCTGCTAACTACGACGAGGCGGAAAAGGCTCTGAATCGCGCTGCTGCCCTGGGGATTCCGCCTCCGCAGCTTGCCGAGGACTATGCCCAGGTTCACCTGGGTCGAAAGGACGATCAAGGCGCTCTGCCTTATCTTCAAACCGCCGTGAGCGCTTACAGCGATCGGCAGGACCTTTGGTTTTTGCAGGGGCAAACCGCGGAGCGTGTGCATCAACCCGATCTGGCGGTGGCGTCGTTTGAAAAGGGTCTCGCGCTGGGCGGAGTGCATCCCAGCGAATCGGCCGCGCTGCTTGGCTTGTACCTCGCCGGCAATCAACGGCAGCGTGCCCATGCGTTCGCAACGCACACCATCGAAACCATGCCCCCCGAAGTGGAACCGCGCGCGGCCTTCGCCCAGACACTGGAGGACGCCAAGCTTCCTGACGAGGCGCTGATCGCCTGGAAGAGTGTCATCGCCGTGCGCAATGACGTGGAATTGGCTCACGTTCGAGTGGCAACGCTGCTTCTCGACCAGGGAAATGCAAAAGACGCGCTGGATTCGGCAACCGCCGATCTCGGCCAGTTTCCCAAGTCCGCCGATCTTTACCTGATCAGGGCCGATGCGTTGTTGAAGCTCGGCATGGAGTACGAGGCGCGCGGCGCGCTGGAAGAGGGCGCCGGGGCAACTGGCGCCATACCTGTTTTGTCACGCTTTGCCGCCGTCCAGGATAACTATGGATATGGAGCGGCAGCCGCCTACGGGCAGTTCGCCGGGGCGGTCGAAGCAGGCTCGCCGCAACGCACAGATGCTTACGAGCGAGGCTGCTTCGTCGCCTTGCGCGATGGAGATCTGAAACAGGCCGACGCATTCGCTGCGCAACTCAAGGCGGGCGGTCGCGAGGATTGCCGCGCCCTGGTTGGCGAGGATCGCGTGATGGCGCACGATCTGCTGGTTCCTGGAGGGCGCGACGCGCTTGCCTTCATCGTCAACGCGAAGAAGGGAGTTCCGCCGGACAAGTTTCTTCTCGAGTTCGCAAATGCGATTGTCGCCAACGCCTGCAAGGGAGTGTGCCGCGAGGAGGAATTCCGGCCCAAAGTCCAGCGCTATTTCGATACCGTCGCGCAGCTCGAGACGTTAGGCGTACGCAAGGGCGACGAGGTTTCGATCGCAATTTCGGTCGCAGGAAAACAGGAACACAAACGCACCCAGGAGTTCCTGCGCCTGCTTGGAGTCGATCTGCACCATCAGGGCGGAGCCGTGAAACTCGATATGGGCGCCGGGCAGAGCCGCGGCAAAAAGCAGGAGATTATGTCTGCTCTGGCGGTGGATGAAGTGGGACTCGAGCAGGCTTTGCAATCGGGCAAGACGTATACGGTGGAGATTGTCGACGACCCGGTCCCCATGTATCCAACCGCGCGGCTGTGGCAGGATTCTTTCCCGGCGCAAATGAAAAGTGGCTTCCTGCTTGCCATGTTGCAGTCGCCCCAGTTAGCACGGCTTTACGCCGCTATCAGTGGAATCGACCGGCACAGCCTCGAAGTCCTTTTCAAGACCATGCATCTGCGGGACTTCTCAGAACCGTCGATCGAACTTTTGTCTCTATACGGAAGTTGCTTCGCGGTTCAAAATGCGTCCGCGTCCGTTCCCGGCGGGCCGCCTGCCAGGAAACTGTGGGAACAGATGGTGGGGGTAAGCCCGGATCGCGCCGGAGAGTTTTACCGCGCGCTCCTTGCGCCATCGAATGTGACCTTACTCGCGTATTTTTACGAATTGTCGCAACTCGACCCGCCGCACCAGGCCTTTGTCACCGAGAGTATCGAGCGCGCCCGGCGGTTCTATTTCCTCTTTGAACACATGCCCGGAACTCAGGCAGCGGGCCGCGCACTGATACGCGAAACATCACTGGCCGAACTGCTCGAGTCCGTGCCCCTGGACGATCAGGGACATCTAGCGTTTCCCGGATCGCCGGAAGTCTGGGCGGTGGCCAAGGGGCGTAACGCCGATAGCGGGAAAATGGCGAAGCTCATGAAGAAGGTTTCGAGGACGGCGGCTCCTGACGTCGAAGACGAGGTTCTGTTGCGGCTGGCCGAGACCCGTTACAAGGGCAAAGATACGAAGCACACTGAATTGGATAACTTCCTTTCGGTGTCCCATGTCGACGCCCACCGCACCGAGCCCCTGGACGAAGCATCGGCTCTATTGCTGGCCCAGCGCTATTCCGACGATTGGCCCGCCTACACCTACTTCGCGGATATATCCGCGATCAACGTGGAGGGATTCCACAGCTTCTTCGAGTGGATGGATCGCGTGCCGACGCAGCCGGTCCTCGAACAGAACCTGGAACTGGGACAGCTTCACTCGCTGCTCGAATGGATTTCGATTTTACGTTGGCGCAACACCATTTCCGCCGCTGAAGCGTCGCGGCTGTTCGAGGAGATCTGTCGCAAGCTCGGAGCAGCAGCAGATGGCGCTGCTCGCACGCGCGCCACATTCGACCTGGCACGCGCGATTATGCAGGCATGCGGAAAACACGGGACAAACGCGGATGAGACGCTGCGCACCTGCCTGATTGGAGGGGCAGCCGACGGACCCGGGCGCGATCGAGCCAAGGACTATGTGCTGGTGATCGACGCGCAGAAGGTGCCCAGCCTGGCGGCGCTGCTGGCGATTGATGATGCGCTTGCCGACCTGGTGAAGAAGGCCGCCGCCGGAAAGCCGGCCCCGTCGGAGGCCCAGAAGATCTTCCAGATCGCGTCCTCGCTGCCGTCGGTGGCCATACCGAAACACCAGAGCGCGACCATCAAGGAAAAAGAAACCATCAACCTCTACTCTCCCGAGCAAGTGCAGAAACGTGCCGATGAACTGAATCAGAACGCGCAGAAGCGAAAGCCGAATCCGAAAGCGGCGGCGAAACTCGGCAATGAATTGCTGCGGGCATTGGAGCCGCAAGTGACCATCGCGCTGGCCGGGCCTGTCTATGCGTTTTTCCTGCGCAGTTCGGACCTTGTCATCGGCGAAGATCCGCTTCTGCTGCGCAAGCATCGTTACCTTGACTATCTCGCCGAGGGCGAGCACCGCGCCGTCATGCAGGAGTCCGAGTTCGTCAAGCGCAATGAGAGTGTGGGGAGTTACTTTGTGGGCGGCTTCGCCCAGTTCGGACTCGCCGCGGGGCAAGCGGCGGCCACAGGGTGGAAACACGCCGGCAGCAGCGGCGAATGGATGATCGCCGCACAGATCGCGGGCATCCGCAGCACGCCGTGGGATTTGTTGAGCGAGTCGGATCAGAGGCTGGTGAGCCTGCGGATCCTCGGCGCCAGGGAATGGATCGTGGCGGCCTCGGAGAGCCCTCCCGCGCTGGAGGCCCTGGGCCGGGAAACGACGGGGTTGCTTTCGCTCTCGCGGCGCGCCGCACTCATCAGCGGCATCGAAGACCGCGACTGGGCCCAGGTGTGGGCTTCCATCTCGCTGCCCGATCTTTTCATGCTCGGCTCGAAGCTGCCCACCAAATCGGGAGAAGACTTCAGCCACTCTGAAGTATGGGGCGAGTTACGGCGCGTCTCGGCGTCAAACAACGGTTCACAAATTAACAACTTCGGACACATTCCTTACCATGTCCTCGGATGCGCGCATTCGCACATCGCTCAGGACAGCCCCTACGAGGAATACGAGCGCCGCATGCCGGACGATATCGCGCAGCGTTCCGCGGACCTTAAGCTTTTTCTTGCCTACCGGGCCGACAGCCTCGGTATCGCACCGCCTGAGGTCGGGGAGATTGCGGAACGGATCGCGGCCAAAGCCTTCCAGTCGTCGCAGATTACCGACTATCGCGATTGGCGATCGTTGCTGGCGGCGTATTCCACCATCGAGAACAAACAAATTCTGCAGGCGCTCGAACAATGAAGTCCATCGTGCGGATCATCTGCATTTGTAGCATCCTGCTCCACGCCGGCGCGCAGAGCGACAGGGTGTTTCGTGTCGAAGCGCGGCTGGTCGAGGTGTATGCGACCGTCCTCGATCATCATGGCCATTACCGGGACGATTTGTCCGCCGATGCCTTTCATGTGTTCGACGACGGCCAGCCGCAAACCGTGAAGTATTTCGAGACGACGGCGCAGCCGTTTCACTGCGCGATTCTTTTGGATACGACCGGGAGCATGGCAAATGCTCTGCCCGCTCTCAAAAATGCCGTGGTAAGTTTCATCGATCAATTCGGGGAGGCGGATTCGATCGCGGTCTACAATTTTGACGAGCGCCTGCAGGTGCAGCAGGATTTTACGACGGACAAGGCGGCTGCCAAGCGCGCCACCCTGCGGCTGCGCGCGGCGGGGAAAACTGCTTTGTTCGATGCCGTGGCCGAGGCCAGTCGCGAGATCAGCGATCAGGTCGGCAAAAAAGCCATCGTTGTGTTTACCGATGGCGACGATAACACCAGCGTGCTCACGGCCCAGGCGGCGGTCGATCGCGCGCGCAAGAACGGCGTGCCTCTTTTTACTATTGCCGAAGGCGAGGCGGTACGATCGGGAGAATTGCGAAAGATCCTTTCTGAAATGAGCAGCAGCACAGGCGGCGCGGCATTTGAAGTGAAGAGCACCAAGGACATGCAGGAGATCTTCGAGCATATCTCGGCAGATATGCGCCACGTGTATCTGCTCGGGTATCAGCCGCACGCGCTCACTTCCGACGGCAAGTGGCACAAGATCGACGTAACCGTCGAAGGCATGGCAGATGCGCGGATCCGCGCCAAGCAAGGCTATTTCCCGAAGTGAGCGCTGCAGAGCATGCGTTCCCGCGCGCGGAGTTACGCTGTCCCCACCCTGGCATTCCGCCAAGGCGGATCGCTAGAATGGGGCACCCCTGGCTGCCTTGTGTTAGTAATGTGAGTTACTCGGGCAGAGTAACCTTTCCCTTGATCTGGAAACTTCCGGCCGCGGCTGGGGCGCCGGTGCCGGGCTGGCCGCCGCCGACGCTGATTTTGTATTGGCCCTCCGCGATGATCGGCTCTCCCGCGTCGGTCACCATGCTGAGATCGCGGGGCTTGAGCTCGAACTTGACGGTCTGCGAAGCGCCCGGATCGAGGTGCACGCGCTGGAATCCGCGCAGGGCGCGCAGCGGCGCTCCTTTCACATCGGGGAAACTGAGATATAACTCTGCCACTTCGTCGCCGGGGCGTTTGCCGGTATTAGTCACAGTAACTTCTGCTGTGACCGGATCGCCGCCCTTGACCGGGGTGGCCGGCACTTTCAATCCGCTGTAACTGAACGTGGTGTAACTCAGCCCATAGCCGAAGGGATAAAGCGGCTTGCCGTCGAAGTAGCGATAGGTCCGGCCCTTCATTGCATAGTCTTCAAAGGGCGGAAGCTGGTCGACGCCGGTGTAGAACGTGACTGGCAGGCGTCCCGCAGGATTGTTGCTTCCGGAGAGGGTTTCGGCCACGGCCGAGCCGCCCTCTTCGCCGGGATAGAACGAGTCAAGGATGGCGTTGGCGTGCTCTTTGGCCCAGTTGACGCTGAGGGCGCTGCCATTGGTCAACACAAGGACCAGCGGCTTGCCAGTTGCGCTGAGCGCTTCGACCAGCTCTTGTTCAGGCCTGGGCAGATCGAGGCTGGTGCGATCGCCGCCTTTGAAGCCCTCTTCACTGACCTGCATTTCCTCACCTTCAAGCTCGCTGGTGATTCCTACGACGGCCACGACGACATCCGCATTGCGCGCTGCTTCAATGGCCGCGGGTTGCGGTTTGAGATCGACCTTAGACCACACCAGCTTGGCGTGCCGCGTACCCGTCGGGCCAGGCGTGTACTCCACAACCAGTTCGGAAGGCTTGCCGGCCTCCAGGTGCACGCGGCCCAGCTTGGCCACGTTGGGGTCGCCACCATACGACGAGGTCACGTTCTTTCCATCCAGCCGCATGCGAAAGAACCCGTCCGCCATCAGGCCGAGGTTATAGTCGCCGGTGTCGGGCGCCGTGAGCATCCCTTCATACCGGATATTGAGCGGCTTGACGTCGGCGACCGCTGCGGGAATAGGCGTTTCTGCTGCGTCGATGTTCGGTTCAACGCCTGAGGCGAGAGGCGTTGGAGCGACCGGGTTATTGATATTGGTCATGTCCAGTTTGGCGTAGCTGACTTTCACGCCAGGCTGCCCGCCGGTGCTGAGCGCCGAGCCCGGAACCAGTTCGGCATCGTGGCCGAGAAACTGCGTTCCGGCAACATAGGTTACGGCGGCACCCTCAAACTCCGCCTTGATCCCCTCAAGAATAGAAACCGTATGGGTGGGAGTGCCGTTGTAGTTGCCGAGCAGCACCTTGGTTTGATCCGCGAGCGGTCCAATCACCGCGATCTTGATGCCCTCCTTCTTGAGCGGCAGCACGCCGTCATTCTTGAGCAGCACCATCGATTCGTTGGCCAGCTTGCGCGCCAGGGCGCGATGTTCCTGGCTGTTGAGCTGCTTCTCGTCGATCTTGTTGTAGGGGACGGCGTCCGGCGGGTCAAACAGGCCGAGCTTCATGCGCGCGGTAAAGAGGCGCTTGAGCGCTATGTCGATATCGCTTTCCTTCAGGAAGCCCTCTTTGACCGCGTCGATATACGGCTTGTAATCGTGATCGTCATTGACCTTGAATGTGAAATCCACGCATTCGTTGTCCATGCCGCGCTGGAGCGAGATGCCGGAGGCCTCGGGCTGCGAGGGCTTGAACTTGTGTCCCTGGAAGATGTCGATCACCGCACCGCAGTCGGAGACGACATAGCCCTTGAAGCCCCATTTGCCGCGCAGCTGATCCACCAGCAGGAATTCGTTGGCGCAGGCGGGCTGGCCGTTGATGCTGTTGTAGGCACACATCACTGAGCCGGCCTTGGCCTCGGTGACGGTGGCGCGAAACGCGGGCAGGTAGGTGTCGAGCTCGTCGTGCTTGCTGACCGTGACATCGGCCGTATGGCGCGTGGGCTCCGGTCCGCTGTGGACCGCGTAGTGCTTGGGGGTGGAGATGACGCGGTAGTACTTTGGATCGTCGCCCTGCATGCCGGTCACAAAGGCCACGCCCATGTGGGCGGTAAGGAACGGGTCTTCGCCGTAGGTCTCCTGGCCGCGGCCCCAGCGCGGGTCGCGAAAGATGTTGATGTTGGGCGCCCAGAAATCGAGCCCGTGGAAGATTGAGCTGGCCCCGCCGTTGGCCTTCGCTTCCCGGGCGTTCACGACGCGGCCCTCGGTGCCGATGGCGATCGCCATCTCATGGATGGCCGCCGTGTCAAAGGTGGCGGCCAGGCCGATGGGCTCGGGATATTCGGTAGTGCCGTCGACGGCCACGCCGTGCAGCGATTCACTCCACCAGTCGTACGCCGGCACATTCAGGCGGGGAATGGCCCGCGCCTGGTTCACAAGCTGGGTGGCCTTCTCCTCGAGAGTCATGCGCTTCACCAGGTCCGCGGCGCGCTGTTCCGGAGACAGGCTGGTGTCGAGGTAGCCCGGCTTCTGGGCGTCCTGTGCCGCGGCCGCGCTTAAAATTCCGCAGAACATCAATCCTGCCGTCACCAAATGTAAACTGAAATTCTTCATCGCTTCCCTCTTGGCGGGCTCGGCGTCCTCGATTACAGGACGAGAAATCGTTTGCCCGCTCTCAGGATGCCAACCCTAATGGCTCCGGAAGTGTCTGTCAAGCGGGGATGGCGTGCGGCGCGGACCTGTGGAAAATCGGTTTAGTGTGATGCGGCGATCAGGTGTCGATCCGTGATTGGCTTCGCGGGAGCGATGCGATTTGAGCCAGTCGCGGATCGACCAGGCCGAAGGATGTTTTGTGAGGGTGTAACCTTCACGGTGGCCTTTCCGTAATGGTGGATAGGGGCACGAGCACGATGCGGAGCGCCGCGAGCAGCGAAATGGAACCGGTCGCCAGCCGCGAACTGGAGCGCCTGACCCGGTTTCGCCAGGGCGACGATGCATCGCGCGATGCCGCGTTCGAAGGGCTCTTTCGGATCCACCAGCGCGCTGTGCATGGCTGGATTCTGCGTATCGTGCGCAACGCGCCCGCTGCGGAGGATCTGACCCTGGAGACGTTCTGGCGCATTTATCGAGCCCACGCCCGCTTCGAGCCAGAGCGCGGTTTCGAGCCCTGGGCGCGCCGCATCGCTACGCGCGCCGCTCTGGACTGGCTTCGGGCGCAAAAGCCGGAGTACGCGATGTCTTCCGAGTTCTTCGCGGATCTGCCCTCGCCGTCAGGGGAAGATCCGGCGGTTTCGGCGGAGATACGGCGCAAGACCGCGCAGGCGTTTGGGCGGCTGCGGCCAGGGCTGCGGATCGCCGCCACCCTTGCCGTCATTGAAGAGAGGCCGCACAAAGAAGTGGCAGAGGCTCTGGGAATCTCGGTGACCGCGGTAAAACTGCGCGTCTTCCGCGCGCTCCGTTTGCTGAGAAAAGACTTGCAACAACAGGGGATCACGCCATGAAAGAACAGGAACCACGGATCAGGGATCAGGGATCAGAGCGGCTTGAGCTGCTGCTGCGACAGGCATTGCCGCATATTGAGGATGACGCGGACTTGGACCGCGATCTGTGGCCGGCCATGCTACGGAGGCTCGATGAGCGCCGCAAGGTCCATGTGCCCTGGTTCGATTGGGTGCTGGCCGGCGGGCTTGCCGCGCTTCTCGCGGTTTTCCCCGCGTGGATTCCGGTGCTGCTCTATTACCTCTGAGAGACGCGGGCGATGGGGCCCGCTGAAAGGAAACTTGCGATGAACTCCCACCCTTACTTGCGCGCGTTTCTCGCCGGCGCTTTCGTACCGACGTTGATTTTGCCCCTCATTCTGACCGTCTTTGTCGTGGTGCGGCTGGTCCTGCAGTTTCCCGTACCGATCGAACGGGCGTTAGTCTTTCCCATGGCCCTGGTGCCGAGCCTGTTCGGGCTCTGGAACATGATCTGGCTGGCTTCGCACGGGCGGACGAATCTTCCCATCGGTTTTCATGGTGCGCTGCTGCCCCTTTTAATTGCTCCGATGGGCGGCTTGGTCGGGAGCTGCCTCGGCGTGTTCGCTTTCGGCTCGTCGGGGATCACTCTGCAGGCGTTTCACATCCCTTACGCGTTCATCGCTTTCGGAGTTGTATGCGCGCTGGCTGCGTACTATCTGGTGTGGAAGTACGTCGTCGGCTTTGTGAACCGGACCCTGGGGATTGCCTGAAAAAGCAGCGATCGGCGGTCAGCAGGTCCGGCCACCTGATCAGCGGACCCGATTGAACCAGTCAGCAAACAGCTCCTGTTCACTGACCTTCGACATGCCCGGAATCGAGAAATGGTACTTCTTACCGGACGTGAGCCGAATCCCGTTCTCATCCACCGAACCGATCTGGTTGATAGCGACCTGAACCCCGCCGCTTGGATCGTCCGGACAGTCAAACTGTAATCCGCTGCTATTCAGCATCAGTCGTCCCGAACAGCTTTCTCCGAAGTGCTTGTCGTGTCGCGCCGGATAGACGACCGGCGGGTATGAGGTCCCGGTTGTCACCGTAGGCGCGGGAGGCAGCGCACTCTTGAAGGGAGCCGGCGGAGCAGGAGCGCCCACGGAGGAGGTAACCGGGCTTTGCGGCACTGGGGCGGGAGTTGGCGGGCGCTGGGGTGCGGCCGGGGCCTTGACCTGCGGCGTCGGGCTGGGTGGCGGAGGCTCGGTTTCTGGAACCAGCGGTTTTCCCGGAGCGGGTTTCGCTGTTGTCCCGTGGGTGAGGTTTCCAATCGAACCCCCGGCCACCGAGCCGGCCGTCGCTCCTGTCACGGACTTGAACCTGGTGATATAGCCAATGGTCACGCCCGCAACGGGAAGAATCAGCAACAGCAACAGTACCTTGACCGGCCAGTTTTTGAAACGGGTGGGCGCGGCGGGCGAGCCTTGGTAAAGGGCGTCTGAGCCGTCGGTCCTGGCGCGGTTCTTTCGCGTCCAGATGTTCTTCCACAGCGCCAGATTCTTCCAGCGCCGCCACGAAGTCCTATCTATGCTCTCAGTGGGAGTCGCGTCTCGCCTGCCTTGGT
Organism: Occallatibacter sp.; assembly: GCA_036489245.1. GTDB lineage: Bacteria > Acidobacteriota > Terriglobia > Terriglobales > Acidobacteriaceae > Telmatobacter. The sequence continues at coordinate 13,829 of DASXGD010000078.1, forward strand.
TGTACGAATTCCCGTCGAATTCGCTCATCGCAGATTCCTTTCCGGGAAAGTGGAATCCGGGCAGAATGATCCCCGCCCCAGGGCCGATGCTGAATCCATTATCGCTCGGGGAGCCGAGGAGCGTTTGCACTCCACTGCTAACCCTCGATTATGCAGTGCTTCGGAGGCGTGGGCAATCTGCGATCCCGCTAGATGGCTCGCTCGATTATCTGCACGAGGCCAGTCACAATACACCGCTGAATGTGAGGATGGAAGTGTTCGTTTACGACGGTTCGATGAGGATGAGCCCGCATGGCGGTTTCAGTGGGCGCCGGCTGAAACCAGGCCGCGCCCAGAAGAATTACCGCGAGTGCTGTCGAGAGCAAGGCCACAGCGACTCGCACGGGGCGTTCGGCTCGATGGAAAAGCGTTTGGAACTTCATGGGCTCTCTCCGGTGTGCGTTTGTGTGCGTCGGTGCTGTCTCTAGTGGAATAGACGGTCGATTGGCGCGTGGAGTTTACGAAGGAATGGCGTCCTGGGCCATGCTTACCGGTGCATCCGCGCCGGTTTGAATGACGGGTAGATCAGCGGGCGCACGTTGGGATTTCTGGGCGGCAAGCAATCTCCGTAAAGCCATCGAAAGGCCAGTCCAGACCAGCATGACTGCGCCGATGCAGGCAATCGCCGCAATCAATTCACCCGCAACGCCAAACTCTTCGCCAGTGTGCAGAAACCGGGCCCACGCCCGCAGCTTACGTCCGGCGTTGTTATCGCTGAATCGCTTGATGGCTTCTACATGCCCGCTCTGGCGATTGATCACCAGTTGCGACGCCTGTTCCGGCTGGCCTCCGATGCTTTTGTCGATGGAGACGTCCAGGGTTCGATCCTGAACGGCGGGAACTGCGATGGTTATTGTCTTCCATGCGGGGACCTGCTGCTTCGCAATCTGGGCGAGATCATCGAGCGTCCGGTAGTTGAGCGCGGCGGCGGGCTTTTCCGGGTCCGAGGGCGCGTGGCTCGGACCATTGGCATGAGCGCCACGCTCTCCTCTCCAGCCGTTTGCCGGCGGTTGCGTCCCGGTTACCCGGTAGAGCAGATTGGAAGCCCAGGGATAGGACATGATCACACCCGTGAGAACGATGAAGAACAACGGAATCACGGTCCAGATGCCGATGACGTTGTGCCAGTTCCATTCCCGGGCTCTCCCCTCGAGCCCGCGCCGAAACAGCAGGCGCCTCGTCAGGCTGGTGAGGTTGAGTACCTTCGGGATCCAAAGATAAATGCCCGAGAGAAGCATGAACAGAAAGGCAAGATTTGCGGCGCCCGTGATTCCGCGTCCGAATGCGCTCTGCATGCCCAGGCCAAGGGAGCGATGGACGCGCTCGACCGTGCCAAAGAACGCGCGGGTGGCCTCCGATGGCTGGCCAATCATTTCGCCTGTCCATGGATTCAGATAGAGCGTGCGCTCGCGTCCGAACCGGACTTCAACGGGATAGTTGGCGCTGTTATGCAGCACCAGTTCCGAGGGAATGCCGCGGCCATTACTCTTGAGATCTGCGAGAAGGGAATCGAGCGGCGCCTGCGGAGCGGTGTCGGCGTGGCCCTCGAGCACCGCGGGCGCGTCGGCCCAGCCGTTGATTTGCCTTTCAAAAGCAAGCAGGACTCCGGTGATCGACATGGCGAGAATCACCAGCCCCGCGACACACCCGGTCGCAAGGTGAAGCCAGAAGATTATGGCGCGAACAGCTTTCATGGATGGACCTCCGCTCATCGGTATCCACTATGAACACCGAATCTGAAGGCAGTCTGAAAGCCCTTAAGAAATCTGGGAAACGACCGCAGCCTGGAGTTCGACGATGAATGAAGTGCCCTGGCCAAGCTTGCTTTCGACGGAGATGCCTCCGCCGTGCCGCTGGACAATCTGCGAGGCGAGCGAAAGGCCGAGCCCTGCGCCTCCCTCGGCCCGCGAGCGCACCTTGTCCGCGCGCCAGAAACGGTCGAAGACATGCCGCAATGCGCCTTCCTCGATGCCGATTCCGGTGTCGGTCACGGTCACCATGACGCGGGCGCTATCCGAACTGAGCGCCAGGCGAATCGAACCTGTCTCGGTGTACTTGATGGCGTTGTCGAGCAGGATGAGGAAGAGCCTTCTCAATTCGGTTCCCTCGCCCAGAACGTGCGTGTCGTGATCAGGGAGAGCGGCACTCAGACTGAGCCCCTTCGCGTCGGCTGATGGGGTCAACTCGGCAATCAGGTCGCGCAGGAGTTCGGTCAGATCCAGGGGAGCCAGCTCGGTGTGGCGCTTGCGCGCATCTCCCCGCGCGAGGTCGAGCAGGTTCTCAACCAGCCTGGACATGTGCCGAGCTTCGCGAACGATCTTGCGCAGAACTTCAGCCAGTTCTTCACGGGAGCGTTCACGGCGAAGCGAGACCTCGCCAGCGGTCATGATCAGGGCCAGGGGAGCGCGGAGTTCATGCGAAGCATCGGCCGTGAATCGTTCGATCGAACGGAATCCGCCTTCGATCCGCGAGAGCATGGCGTTGAGTGTCTGTGCCAGCCTGGCCAGTTCATCGTCGGTGGGAGGGACCCGGAGCCGCGTGGTCAGATCGGCCGGGTCGATAGCCTCGGCTTCTTTCCTGATTTGCTCCACAGGAGCCAGAGCTCGCCTGCTAATCCAGTAGCCGGCCGCGGTGGTGAGCAGAAGCGCGACCGGTATCAGCAGGGTGAGATAGAGGCTGTATTCGCGAAGCGATCCCATGAGATCGTGAAGGGGCTCGACAACGTGAACCGTCAAGCCCATCCCTCCGACCATCACATCTTGACTAGCCACTCGCACTGGCCAGCCGTGGCCACCTACCGTCGAGATCGAGATAGAGCCATCCGGCGGACCCTGTGGCAGCACGGGTACGCGGTGCGCGCGGAGCACATCGGATTCATAGACGATAGCTGACTGCTCATCGATGACCTGCACGAATACCCCGACGATGGTCGAGTCCGACGCGGCCGCAAATATCTTCGAGAACTGCTCACGGGTGTTGAGGGAATGACTGGTAATGAAGGGGACAACCGATCCGATTCTGTAACGAAGGTCACGGTCGATGGAGTGGTACATGCTTGCTTGCATGGCAAACCAACTGCCACCCGCCAACAGGGCGACGATGATCGCCAG
>DASXGD010000101.1:0-2236 GCA_036489245.1 Occallatibacter sp.
GGACCCAGCCGTCCAGGGGTCCGCGCCAAGTCGCCGGCGCAAGGCTCCTCGCCGTTCTAGTACAGTCCGGCTTTGCCCATCCCCTGGTTGTAACGCTGTTGGCCGGACTTGAGCTGTCCGTAGGTTCCGGTCTCGAAATGTTTCGAATCCGCCACGAAGGTCAAATGTCGATGCAGGTCTGCGACCGACTGCTCCACACCTACCTCCGCAATTTCCTGCGCGTGGATCCAGCGGCCTTCCTTCTGCACGAAATTCACCAGGTTTTTGAGGCTCTGCGCGAAACCCTTCTGCGTCTTTGAATATTTTGAAGTCCACACCACCTGTTTGGTCGTCATGTCCATGAACTTGAGGGAGAAGGTCACCGCTGCCGGCTTCGCATCCGAGTCGTCGATGCCGACGCGTTCCTCGTACCGTTCGACGGTACCGAAGAGAACCCCGTCGGCGGCAACCAGACGACCCAGCGCGAACGCGTTGGTCTCGAGGTCCGCGGGAGTCGAGGGTGGCAGATTCTGCAAGGCTTGGGTCACGTCGTCGAGCGGAACGACCTGCCAGCCGCCGGCCAGAGGCGCCTGACTGTACAATTCGGCCGTTATCGCATCGGTGGCTCCCTGAGCCAACGGCGCGCCTTGCTGGGGTGGATCTCCCACCAGTGGCAAGATGGTTATCCGATCGATGTTCATTTGCTTCATCGCCGGCGTGGCTTGGGTCTTCACGTCCTTGGGTGCCAGCGCGGTTATTTCATCTTTGGCACTGTCGTATGCATTGCCTGCCGCCGCCGTGCAGCCGCCGACGGCAACCGCCGCCAGCAATGCAAACGCGAAGGTGAGGCTACGCCCACGGCTCATAGGGTCACCTTGATCGCGAGCTCTTTGAGCTGGCGTGCATCTACTTCGGACGGTGCGCCACTCATCGGATCGACCGCCTTGCCGGTCTTCGGAAAGGCCAGCACGTCGCGCAACGAGTCTGTTCCGCACAGCATCATACATAGCCGATCGACGCCGAAAGCGCATCCACCGTGCGGAGGCGCGCCGTAGGTGAGCGCTTCGACCAGGAATCCGAAGCGGTCCAGTGCCTCCTCGCGATTGAACCCGAGCACTTCGAGCACCTTGAGTTGCAGCTCGCGGCTATGGATACGAATCGAGCCACCCCCCAGCTCTTCTCCATTGAGGACCATGTCGTAGGCGAGCGCGCGCATGCTCAATGGCGCCGAATCCAGTGCCGTTAGATCATTAGGATGAGGCGCGGTAAACGGATGGTTTACCGATGTCAGCCGCTGATCTTCTTCGCTGTATTCAAACAGCGGGAAGTCCACCACCCACAGAAACCGCAGTTCGCCAGTATTGGCGAGGCCGAATTTCGCACCCAACCGCAGCCGAATGTCTGCCAGCACCGGGCGAACCTGCCTTGCGTCGCCGGCAATCATCAGCAGCGTGTCACCACTTTGGAGTTGCGCGACTGCCTCAGCCCGCGCGCGTTCAGCCTCACTCACGTACTTGGCGCAAGGCCCCTGCCACGCGCCGTCACCGACTTTTACCCAGGCAAGCCCCATCCCGTGGCGCGCGCGCAGGGTCTCGGTCATTTCGTCGAGCTCGCGACGGCTTAGCTGATGGGCGGCAGGGAGATTGATGCCGTAAATCGATTGGCCGCGCGCCAGCACATCGGCAAACACCTTGAACGAGGTTCCAGCGAAGGCGGTGGTCAGGTTTTTCAGTTCTAGTCCGAAGCGCATGTCCGGGCGGTCGATGCCGAATCGTTCGAGTGCCTCGGCATAGGGCATTCTCATGAAGGGCGGCTTGATTTCGATCCCGTGCACCCGGCGATAAGCGGCCGCAACCATGCCTTCCGCAACTGCCATCACGTCATCGGGGCGCGGGCAGGTCATCTCGAGATCGATCTGGCTGAACTCAGGCTGGCGATTCGCCCGCAAGTCTTCATCACGAAAGCAACGCGCAATCTGATAGTAGCGATCGAAGCCGGCAATCATCAGGAGCTGCTTCAAGAGCTGAGGTGATTGGGGCAGAGCATAGAACCTGCCGGGATTCACCCGGCTTGGAACCAGATAGTCGCGAGCACCTTCAGGCGTAGACTTCCATAGAATTGGCGTCTCCACTTCCACGAACCCGTTGTCATCGAGGAATTCTCGGATCGCCTTGAGCGCCTGATGGCGGGCGCGCAGGTTCCGCTGCATGGCAGGCCGCCTCAGGTCGAGATAGCGGTACTTGAGCCGGACATCCTC
>DASXGD010000113.1:0-5100 GCA_036489245.1 Occallatibacter sp.
ATTCAGGAAGGCAACATCGGCCTGATGAAGGCGGTGGACAAGTTCGAATACCGGCGCGGTTACAAGTTCTCGACCTATGCCACGTGGTGGATTCGCCAGGCAATTACACGCGCGATCGCCGACCAGGCGCGCACCATCCGCATCCCGGTGCACATGATCGAAACCATCAACAAGCTGATCCGCACCAGCCGCCAGTTGGTTCAGGAACTGGGCCGCGAGCCTTCGAGCGAAGAAATCGCGCGCCGCATGGATATTCCTGTAGCCAAAGTCCGCAAAGTGCTCAAGATCGCGCAGGAACCGATCTCGCTCGAAACGCCGATCGGCGAAGAAGAAGATTCGCACCTCGGCGACTTCATCGAAGACCGCCAGGCGGTTTCTCCGTCCGAGGCCGTGATCAGCGTCAACCTGAAGGAGTACACCTCGCAGGTCCTGCGCACTCTCACGCCGCGCGAAGAGCGGGTCATCAAGATGCGCTTCGGCCTAGAAGACGGCTCCGAGCACACGCTCGAAGAAGTAGGCCAGAGTTTCCAGGTAACCCGCGAGCGCATTCGCCAGATCGAAGCCAAAGCGCTCCGCAAGCTGCGCCACCCGTCGCGCAGCCGCAAGCTAAAGGCCTTCGTAGAAGGCGTGAAAGAAATGTAACTCCGGCAGCCAGATCAGGTGGTCAACCGAGCCGCAGCCCCGCAAGGGCCTGCGGCTCAATTGTTTTATGCAAATCCTCCCCTTCAGCCTAACCTCCTCTCCCCTTCACCCTAAGAGCTGTCATCCTGAGCGAAATTTGGCGCGCAAACGCGCGCCAAATGCAGTCGAAGGACCTGCGGGTGTTCTTCGGCCGTCCCTGTGAATTGCCGCGTATATCACAAAGGTGCGTAATGATCGGCAATTTCGGAGACCGAGAAAATTTTTAATTTTTTTGGAGGGGGGTGGGGGGCAGCCGTTTTTTCCCGATGCATCCGGTCGAGAGCGCAGGCATTGTAGGGTTTCTCCCAAATCCATTCTGCCAAAGGGAACGGTAATGATCTGCAAATCGAGTGGGGCGTCGGATACTTCAGCATGCTCACGAAGAGCGCCACAAAGCCATAACAATTGAGCCGCAGCGCATTTCAGGGCCGCGACTCGGTTGACTATCTGACCGCGTAGGGAGTTTCTGTGATCTACGCCGCAATTCACAGGGACCGTGGGCGGCCGTTATGGCCCCGAAAGCTGCGGCTCTTTGTTTTTGCCCATACCTTCTTCCCCGCGTTCCGAAAATGACTTAGTATTACCGGCGACGTTGCGCTCTGACCAACGAACCCGGGAGAAGATGAATTGAAATGTCTAGCATTGGCCGCGGTTTTCTGCCTGTCCATTCCATTGCTTGCCCAGCCATCGGTGCCCGAGATCAGGTTCCACGCGCAGACTGACTTCTTTCAGCTTCCGCCAGACCTGTATTTCGGCGAGGCCGCAGGGGTAGCGGTCAACTCCAAGGGGCATGTCTTCGTTTTTTCTCGCGGTGGAACCACCGGCCCCGCCTACGGAGCAGCGGCGGCCCAGCTGCTCGAGTTCGATGCCGACGGAAAGTTTGTCCGCGAAATCGGACATCATCTCTATGCCTGGAGCTTCGCCCATGCCGTCAAAGTCGACAAGGAAGACAACATCTGGGTAGCCGACAAAGGCTCCGACATGGTCATCAAGTTCAGCCCGCAAGGCCGTGTGCTGATGGTCTTCGGCCGCAAGCAGGAAGCCTCCGACGAGGGCACCGAGCCGCTGAAGCACCCCAAACCACCCTTGCCGCCCATCGACGGCCAGTTCCGCCAGGTCACCGACATGGCCTGGGACCAGGCCGGCAACACCTACATTAGCGACGGATACATCAATTCGCGGATCGCGAAGATCGATAAGGATGGGAACTGGATCAAATCGTGGGGTGAACCCGGAACAGGTCCGGGCCAGCTCAATACACCGCACAGCATTGCCACCGACGATGCCGGCAAAGTGTACGTGGCCGATCGCGGGAACGGCCGCATTCAGGTCTTTGATTCAGACGGCAACTTCCTGCGCGAGATCCACATCGACGTGCCCTACGATCACAACATTCGCCCCTGGATGGGAAACAAGCCGGGAAACAAGCCGCCGGCAGTGCCCGCCACCGCCGAAGCTCCGGCCCCCTTGAACAAGACCATGTTGAACGGCTCCCCGTGGGCCATCTGCATCACCCCCGGGCCGCGCCAGGTGCTCTATGCAGCCGATGGTTATCCAGGGCGCATCTATAAGCTCACCCTGGATGGCAAGGTGCTGGGGGTGCTCGGCGCGAGCGGCCACGGGCCCGGCCAGTTCGGCTGGATTCACGAACTGGCGTGCCCGTCTGAGAATGTTTTGTATGCTGCCGAATTGCTGAATTGGCGCGTGCAAAAGTTGACCCTTGAGCCCGCGCCATAGCCTCGACCCGCCGCCCGTGGCAGCCCTGGAACCGGACCCGCCGCGATCGTTTCAGGCTTCGATCAACGGCGACGCGATCCGAGCCAGCCCAAAACGCTTCCCGCCAGCACCCCGGCGGCAAACACAATGCCCATGGCCTGGAACGGATTCTGCCTGACCCGGTGCCTCGTGTCTCCAATGACATCTTCGGCCATATAGCGCCCCTGCTTGATCGTTTTCATCGCCGACTTGACGCCGTCTTCCACCGCTTCGGCGACCAACGACTTGATCTTGGAGACCTCGCGAAGAGCATCCTCAACGGTAGTCGGTATCTCCGACATATCAACTGGCATAGCTTATGTCTCCTTCAATTGAGATTCAAACCGCAGTTCGCGTTGAGCCGCGACAGAAAGCCCATACTCCTGTGATGTGATCTGGTCCCTCACCGTTGTACCCCTCGCGGCGATGCAGCCAGGTCAGAAGCCGTAATTCTTCTTCCGCAGGGCGTTCTTGTAAGCGTCCCGGGCTTTCTTGGCCGCCAGCTCCGCATCGTGGAGATGGAAGCCTGCATCATCCCACGCTTCCATCTGGGTCATGGAATGGTCCGGGGTGGCAAGCGATTCCTCGCGACGGATGGCGTCAACCCAGCGATCCACCGCATTCCGGTAGTCACTGAGCAGTTGGTCAAAATCAATTGTTTCCATGAGAGCCAACCTAGGTGGGGCAGCAGCCATGGGTCAATGGAGAATCCGCTTGATTCACAAAAAATTGACGCAACCCTCAGAAAATCGTCGTTCGCAAGCTGGCTTGATCTGCTTCGGGCCGACCCGGCTCGCCTCAAATCGCGGCGAATGGCGCTTGATTGTTCCCGATCCACTCTGCTAAAACGTTTTTGCTCTCATTTACATGCGGATTCGAGAAGGGAAAATTTCCATGAAAGGCATCACGCGTCGCTCTTTCGGCAAAACTGTGGCCGCATCGGCCGCAGCCGCTTTTTCCGGCTTGTCATTACCCCGGATGGCGTTCGGGCAGCCGCGCCCGGAGTCCACCAACCTGCGCTTTCCGAAAGGTTTCATCTGGGGTTGCGCGACGGCCGCTTACCAGATTGAGGGAGGCGCCAAGGATGACGGGCGCGGGCCTTCTCTCTGGGATATCTTCTCGCACACGCCCGGGAAGACACATGACGGGGATACCGGCGACGTAGCCGATGATTCGTACCACCTTTACAAGGAAGACGTAAAACTGCTGAAGGCGCTGGGCGTGGGCGCTTACCGCATGTCGATGTCGTGGTCGCGCGTGTTTCCCGATGGCAAGGGCGAAGTGAACCCCAAGGGTCTCGACTACTACAGCCGCGTGGTGGATGACCTGCTGGCCAACAATATCACTCCCTACATCACGCTCTTCCACTGGGATACGCCCGCGGCCCTGCAGGGAGGTTGGCAGTCGCGTGATACGGCCAAGGCTCTGGGAGATTACGCGGCCTACGTCTCTAAGCACCTCGGCGATCGAGTAAAGCATTGGATGACTACCAACGAGTTTGAGTGCTTCACCGATCTCGGTTATCGAATTGGACAGTTTGCGCCCGGGATGAAGCTGGCCGATGGTCCGGCGAACCAGGTCCGGCACAACGGGATCCTGGGGCACGGGCTTGCGGTACAGGCGATCCGCGCCAGCACACCCACCGGCACCCAAGTCGGACTCGCTGAAGATGCGAGAGCCTACGTGCCCGTTATGGAAACCCAGGAGCACATCGAAGCCGCCCGCAAGGCGACACGTGAGGGGAATGCGTACTTCCTCACTGCCGTGATGGAAGGAAAGTACATGGATGCCTACCTCGAGCGCGAGGGTCCCAACGCGCCCAAGGTCGAGCCCGGCGACATGAAGATCATCTCCAGCCCCGTCGACTTCATTGGCCTCAATGTCTACCACGCCGACTATGTACGGGCGGATTCGTCGCCCAATGGCTACGCGGTGGTGCCCTTTCCAGCCTCGGCCCCTCACATGGCTTCCCCGTGGATTGTGCTTACCCCGGAGTGCACTTACTGGACGGTCCGCAATGCGTGCGACCTGTGGAAGCCAAAAGGAGTCTTCATCACTGAGAATGGGTGCTCTTCAGACGACGTGCTCACCGCCGTGGGGCGCATCGACGACGTCGATCGCGTGATGTATCTGCGCAACCACCTCACGCATCTGCATCGCGCCGCAGCGGAGGGGTATCCGATCAAAGGCTACTTCCTGTGGAGCCTGATGGACAACTTCGAGTGGGCGGATGGATACAGCAAGCGGTTCGGCATTCACTACGTCGACTTCAAGACGCTCAAGCGCACGCCCAAGCTGAGCGCCGAGTGGTATCGCGAAGTGATTGCGTGGAACACGGTGGCTTGAGTCATTGACAGGCTACCAGCCCGCAAACGGGCTTGGCTGAGCACCCGTATATGGCGAGCAGCACGGGTCCTTCACCGGTTTGAATTCCATGAACTCGATGCGGGTGCCGTCGGGATCGACGAGATCGAGCTGCATTTTGCCGTCAACGCCCAGGATCTGCGGATTCTTGCCCTCGGAAGCTTTCCATCCGCGCTGTTCGAGCCTCTGCTGCAGTTCGGCAACACTCGTGACGCCGGGAGCGAGATGATTCGCGCTGCCGAGTTGTGCCAGCGACGGGCTTACCGGCAGGTACAGCATGTATTCGATCCAGTCGGTTCC
>DASXGD010000181.1:0-5361 GCA_036489245.1 Occallatibacter sp.
CCGTATTAAGAATTGCTTTGTAGTCAGGTTCCATGAGGTCAGGCGTAAGCTTCAGCTCCCGGGCGATCTTATCTAATTCGGCCTTCTGCGCATTTGTTAAGGACATTTTTTCTCTCTTTCGTTCGTTTGAGTGAAGTGCAGGCGTCACGGTAGGTCTACTCTCTGCCGTCCTCGTGTGGTCCTTTGCCGTCCACCCGACGGCCCCGCGTTTTCGATCCTGTCCCCAGACGCCGCCAAAATGCGCTTAGCGCTACACGTAAGGCAAGCAAATTTCTGGTTTCTATTCCATCCGTTTTTAACAGCGACCATCCCAAGTTTTTGTTCTACAAGCGCTTGGCGTATGGCATAGTTCAACAGTGGCCAGGAAGAAAAACCCCGCAGCAGTCGAACTCGGCCGACGAGGAGGCCTGAAGGCTGCCGGCAAGGGCGGGAAGGTCCTCGCGGCTGGCCGAACCCCTGAGCAACGCAGCGAAGCCGCCAGGAAAGCCGTGGAAGCGCGGTGGGCACGATGGCGAGCAGAACGCGGTCATTATGATCCATTTTGAACCGGATCACAACTGAAAACAGGAGGAAATTGCAATGATTTCATGGGTCGGCACTTCCGGATTCCAATATCCCGAATGGAGAGGGACTTTCTATCCGGAGAAATTTCCTACTGCGAAAATGCTGCCATTTTACGCGGAGCGCTTCTCAACCAGCGAGATCAACTACACCTTTTATCGAATTCCGAACAGCAAGACGATTCAAACCTGGGATAGCTCGACTCCAGAACATTTTCGGTTTGGCCTCAAGGCGCCGCAAAAGATTACCCATATTGCCAAGCTCCGGAATTGTGCGGAGCTCTTGGATGTTTTCCAGCGCGTGGTTTCGGGATTGGGTTCGAAGCTCGGACCTGTTTTGTTCCAGCTTCCGCCAAGTTTTAAAAGGGATGCCGCGCTTCTAAGCGAGTTCCTGGACGGCGTACCTGACGGGATACGTGTTGCCCTGGAGTTCCGTCATTCGTCCTGGTTCGATGACGAAATCTTTACTCATCTCCAAAACCATAACGCTGCGCTTTGCATCGCAGAGAGCAGCGATCTTGCTACTCCACACACCGTCACTGCTGATTTTGGCTATCTCCGCCTTCGGCGCGAAGACTACGAAAAGGCAGACATAGTTCGGTGGGCGAAATTTATCGAGACGCAAGAGAAACTCTGGAGTCATGCCTTCGTCTATTTCAAGCACGAAGAGAGCGGGATCGGTCCGCAAATGGCGACCCAGCTGATGAAGGAACTGGGGGATGCAGGGCGGTAGGGCGAGGACTGAAAGGCAGAAGTAAAAAGGCAAAAGGCAGAAGTGAGAAGCGGCGCCGCGCCTTTTACTTTTGCCTTCTTACTTCTTACTTTCAGTCCTTGGCGCGCCGTCCTCGGCTCGGACGGAGCCTCGCCCTACCGCAACTCCCGACTTCTCGCCCTACGCGGGTTTGACGTTTGTGCACCCAAGCACTACGCTGTTCTCCCGGAGTAGCCGCTCCCCGCGAAGCAGCGGCCCAAACCGAAATTTCGTGCACGCCCGCATCCTCCAAGAATTCCGCACCATCAGCGGAGACCGTGGCCTGATCACATCGCAGGAAGAATTGAAGACCTATGAGTGCGATGGGCTGACGAATTTCCGCGTCGTTCCGCAGGCTGTGCTGCTGCCCCGATCGACGGAAGAGGTCCAGGCGATCTTGCGAGTGTGCCATCGAGAGCGGATTCCGTTCGTGGCGCGCGGTTCAGGCACTGGATTGAGCGGGGGTGCCCTGCCGGTGAAAGACGGGGTGGTGATCAGCCTGGCGCGGATGAACCGTATCCTCGAAGTGGATCTGCCGAATGCACGCGTAGTGGTGGAACCGGGTGTCATCAACCTGGAGGTGACCGGACGGGTAGCGTCTCACGGCTTTTTCTACGCGCCGGATCCCTCATCGCAATCCATCTGCAGCATTGGCGGAAACGTGGCGGAAAACTCCGGTGGCGCGCACTGCCTGAAATACGGATTTACCACCACGCATGTGCTGGGCCTTGAGGTGGTGTTGCCGGACGGCTCGCTGGCGCACCTGGGCGGCAAAACACTGGACACTCCAGGTTACGATCTGCCCGGCGTGTTCGTGGGCTCCGAGGGCACTTTGGGGATTGCAACCAAGGTGACTCTGCGCATCGTAAAGCGGCCTGAATGTATTCAGACGCTGCTCGCGGCGTTTGGTTCCACGAGCGACGCCGGGGCCGCGGTGAGCGGAATTATCGCCGCGGGCATTTTGCCGGCAGCGATTGAAATGATGGACAACCTGGCCATTCAAGCCGCTGAAGCGGCCGTGCACGCCAACTACCCCGATTGCGGTGGGCTGTTGCTGGTCGAGCTCGACGGGCCTACGGCGGAAGTCGAAGCCCTGATGCTCCAGGTGGACGAAATTTGCCGGGAGTGCGGCGCCGGGGAAATTCGGGTGGCGCAGACGGAGGCGGAGCGCGCCGTAGTGTGGAAGGGCCGCAAAGCGGCGTTCGCCGCGGTGGGCCGCATTTCGCCCAACTACATCGTACAGGACGGCGTAATCCCGCGCACAGCGCTGCCGCGCATCATGAGCGAAATCGAGCGGCTCGGCGCAGAAGCGGGAATCAGAGTGGCCAATGTATTTCACGCCGGCGATGGCAACCTGCATCCGTTGGTCCTCTATGACCGCCGGATCGAAGGGCAGGAGCATGCCGCAGAGATCCTGGCCAACCGCATCCTCGAACTGTGCATCGAGGCTGGCGGCTCCATCACGGGCGAGCATGGCGTGGGCGAAGAGAAGAAAATGATGATGTCAAAGATGTATGCGGAGCCCGATCTGGAAACGATGCAGCGAGTGCGGTGCGCTTTTGACCCGGAGAACCTCTCTAATCCTACGAAGGTTTTCCCACGGCCGCGGCTGTGTGGTGAAACGCCAGGGGAATATCGACCTCATCCGCTGGAAGTAGCCGGAATCGCGGAACGCTTCTGAGATGGCCGCGCCAACCTCAGCTTCGAAAGCAGGGACAGAGATCTCGGGCCCGTGGGATGATCTGAAGGCTATCGCCGGCGCGGAGCGTCTGCGTGCCTCGGGAGTGGGTGACTGCATCGCTGGTGTCCAGCCACAGATGGTCTTGGAGCCAAGCAGTGAGGCCGAAGTTGCCGCCGCGCTGCGCTGCGCGAACGCCCACGGGCTCGCCGTCCTGCCACGCGGCGGCGGTACCAAGACCGGTTGGGGCAATCCGCCAATGCGCGCTGATCTGATTCTTTCGACGGCGCGGCTCAATCGGGTGATCGAACACGCCTGGGCAGACCTGACGGTGAGCGTAGAGGCTGGCTGTACGATCCAGAATCTGCAGAACGCGCTGGCGCAGCAGGGCCAGCGCATTGCAGTGGATCCGCTGTGGCCAGAGCGGGCCACCGTCGGCGGAATCCTTTCGACGAACGACAGCGGTTCGCTGCGCATTCGGTATGGCGCGTTGCGCGACCTGATCATCGGGGTGACGATAGCGCTGCCCGATGGCGCGCTGGCTTCGAGCGGCGGCAAAGTGGTGAAAAACGTTGCCGGGTACGACTTGCCGAAGCTGGCCACTGGAGCGCTGGGCACGCTGGGCGTCATCACTCGCGCGAATTTCCGGCTGCATCCCTTGCCGCGCAACATACACTCGTTCACCTTTACGACGCGCGATCTGGCCGACGCCAATCGCGTGATGCTTTCCGTGCAGGATTCCGGGCTGACGCCTACCGGTTTGCAGGCGCGATTCGGCGCAGGGACGGTGCCTGCGGTGGATGTTCGCTTTGAAGGCACCGATGTGGGACTTTCGGTTCAGGCGGTGGCACTGCGGAAATTGGCTGCCCCGGCGATCGAAACCGCGACCAGCGACTCCATGTGGCAGGCGCGGGAAGAGCTGTGGTCTTCGACAGAGCTGGCAGCGATTGTAAAATTCAGCGTCCTGCCGGCGTCGATTGCGGAGACTTGCGGCCGCATTTGCCTTTTGGCCAATTCGCTGGACGTACGGTGGCATGCCGTTGTCCAGGGAACAGGGTTGGGGTGGTTGCGCCTGGAGGCGTCGAGCGCCTCCGCGATCCACCAGATGCTACACACCCTGCGCCGCGAGCTCGAACAGGTGGGAGGCTCGCTGGCCGTGCTGCATCGGCCCCCAGCAATGCCGACGATTGACGCGTGGGGCAGCGCAGGCGATGCATTTCCATTGATGCTGAGCGTGAAGCAGCAATTTGACCCGCGTGGCACGCTGAATCCCGGTCGGTTCGTCGGGGGAATCTAATGACGCAGCCACAAACCATCCATTCAGCAGCCGCGGGCGGGTATGACGCACACCACCCGCCCTCGAGCGAGCTCATCGACAAATGCGTGCACTGCGGCTTCTGCTTGCCCGTGTGCCCCACATACTTGCTGTGGAACGAGGAGATGGATTCGCCGCGTGGCCGGATCTACCTGATGAAGATGGTCGCCGAAGGCGATGCGAGCATCAACGAAACGTGGGTGGGCCATTTCGACGCCTGTCTGGGCTGTATGGCTTGTATGACGGCGTGTCCTTCCGGCGTGGATTACGGAAAACTAATCGAAGCCACTCGGGCGCAAATCGAACGCCGCTACGCGAGGTCAGCGTCGGAGAAGAGGTTTCGCCGATTTCTGTTCAGCGTCTTCACGCGCCCGGCCCGGTTGCGCGCGCTACTATTACCGCTGCGTCTGTATCAGAAGGCCGGGCTTGAGGCGCTGGTGCGGCGCCTGGGCATCTTGAAACTGCTTCCCGCGCGGCTGCGAGCCATGGAGGCGCTGCTGCCACAGGTGCCCGCGCAGGAAACGCTTCCCGAGTTGATCCCGGCACAGGGGGAACGGCGGCGCCGGGTGGGGTTGCTGCTAGGCTGCGTGCAGCGCGTGTTGTTCCCGCAGGTCAACGCGGCCACGGCGCGTGTGCTGGCGGCGGAGGGATGCGAGGTGGTGGTTCCGGCGGCACAACCCTGCTGCGGCGCTCTCCTGGTGCATGCTGGAGAAGAGGAACAGGCCGTGCAGTTCGCGCGCCAGACAATTGACGCTTTCGAAAAAGCCCACGTCGACGCGGTGATCATCAACGCCGCGGGCTGCGGCTCGAACGTCAAAGAGTATGGCCACCTGCTGCGCGATGATCCGCAGTACGCCGCGCGCGCGAAGGCCTTTGCGGCGAAATGCCGTGACGTCTCCGAATTCCTGGCCGAGCTCGAGCCACTCGCCACTCGCCACGCACTGCGCTTGCGCGTGGCCTACCACGATGCCTGCCACTTGCAGCACGCGCAGGGTGTCCGCACGCAGCCGCGCGCGCTGCTGGGACGCATCCCGCAACTCCAATTGCTGGAAATCCC
>DASXGD010000200.1:0-4313 GCA_036489245.1 Occallatibacter sp.
GCGGCAATCCCAACCTGCCCACCGAGTGCGGGCCGCGCACGGAGAAATATTTCTGGCGCTCGGAAAACTACGACGATCTGACGCTCACCGATCTCGTTGTCTACGTTCGCAGCATTCCTCTCCGGCCGAATCGATGGAAACTACCGGGCCGGGAATTAACTCCGGCGCAGGAGCGCGGCAAGGCTGTGTTCGAACGCGCCAGCGACAAATTCGGCAAACCGATTCCAGAGTCGAATCGCTGCTCATACTGCCATAGCGGGACAAAGGGAACGAGCCAGAAATCGTTTGACGTCGGCACGAAGAAGTCCACTGACAACTCGGGCCTGCTCGACACCCCGCAGCTAATCAACGTTGCGCTTACGGCGCCCTACCTGCACGACGGATCGGCGCGCTCCCTCGAAGAAATCTGGACCGTCTTCAATCCTGAAGACAAACATGGCCGCACCAACGACCTGACCAAGGATGAGTTGAACGATCTCATCGAGTACCTGAGGACGCGATGAAAAAATTTTACGTAATCGCATCGCTCGTGATTATCGCTGCATCGGCATACGGCGCGCCTCGATCGCACACGGGAGTCAAAGTGCATGCCGCGGCATCGTCGGCCACCGCGCTCCCGCAGATGCCGACGTTCCGGTTTGAAAATTTCACCACGGCCAATGGCCTGCCCGACAATCACGTCTTCTCCGTGCTGGTCGATGGGGACCGGGTCTGGGCCGGTACCGAAAACGGCCTGGCCTTCTATGAGAACCACACATGGAAGACCTACACCACGGCGGACGGGCTGGCGCATCGCGCCGTTCTTTCACTGGCACTGGACAAGCGTACCGGCGATGTATGGGCAGGCACCATGGGCGGCCTCAGCCGCGTGTCCGGCGGCCGCATCGACACCTTCACCCAACTCAACTCGGGCCTCAGCAACGACGTGGTCTACGGCGTTTCCGTCGAAGGGGAGAACGTGTGGGTGGCAACTGCTGCGGGCGCATGCCGCCTCGACCTGCGGACCAACCAGTGGTCGCTCTACAACGAACGCAACACACCCATGAACGAAATCTGGGTTTATGGGGTCCACGCGACGCCCACCAAGGTTTACTTCGCCGTTTGGGGAAGCGGCCTGCTCGAGTACGACCAGAAGACCGGCCGTTGGGACAAGTACGACGATCCCGATGGCGAAAACGAGATGGTGCTGTTCAAGGACCAGGGTCTCATCCACGAGATCGTGACGTCGGTCAGCTATGTGGACAACATCGTGTGGGCGGCCACGTATTTCGGCGACAGCCGCTACGACGGGCGCTACTGGCACAATTTTCTGACCAAAGACAGCGGCCTGCCATCGAACTTCACCAACACCATCAAGGGCATCGACGCCAACCACGCCTGGTTCGGCACCGACAAGGGCCTCGCCTACTACGACGGAACGAACTGGGCGGTCTACCGTCCTTCGCTCACCACCGGCAAACCGGAAATGACCGTTCGCGACGCGGAGGGCAAAGTCACGTCCATCGCCGTCACAACGGCCCCGGCACACAATTACGTGTTAGGCATCGATTTTCAGGGCAGCGATATCTGGGTTGCCACGGCCAAAGGTTTAAGCCACGGGATTCTTCAAGTACCACGACAAGGGAGCAATCACCATGATTGAATTCGCAGACATACTCGAAACCATCGCGCACGCACCCATTCAGAAACGGGCCATGACCAATCACGGCGTACTGAACGAGGCCTATGCGTACGCCAAGCCCAGCTCGTTTTCGCGCGGCATGCGCATCGACCTCAACGGGCTCACCATCCTGTTGATTTCAGGCACTGCATCCATCGATGAACACGGCAAGAGCGTGCACATCGGCGACTTCCGCGCCCAGATGCGCCGCACCCTCGACAACATCACTGGCCTGCTCGAGAGCGAAGGTTGCACCTGGCACGACATCGTCCGTACCTCGTGCTATCTGCGCGACATCGATCGCGACTACGAAGCGTTCAACGAAGAGCGGACTGCTTTCTTCGAAGCGCAGGGTCTCGATCCGTTGCCGGCTTCCACCGGTATCCAGGCCAAGCTGTGCCGCCCGGAACTGCTGGTGGAGATCGAAGCCATCGCCATGTTCCGCACCGAAAAGTCCGGCAGGGAGTAGTCGCCATGCATAAGGGATGGTTGCTGGCCGCCGCCTGGTTGTGGGGAGCCGGCGGCGCAATCGGCGTCGCGGCGCAGGACGCGGGCGCGCCCGCGCATAAGTGCGAGTGCGGCGCTCATCCGCCGGGGCCGCCACGCGATCGCGAGGTCACGCCCTACGCGGGCGAGCCGGCCGACCTGAGCCCGTATGCGAAGTTCGCCGCGCCCTACGATCTCAACTACACCCATCCCAATATCTATTCGGGTGCCGGGAGAGACCTTCCCGAGCCGAAGGACCTTACCGAGGTCCGCATCGGTTTCTTCGGCCCTGTCGAGCATAATCCCGACTCGGTTTTCGGACTGCGCATGCTCCACGGCGCGCAACTGGCTGTCGATGAAGCCAACGCCCGCGGCGGCTACGGAGGCAAGCCTTTCCGGCTGATGCTCCACAACGACTACGACAACTGGCAGGCCAAGGCGGTCTATGGCGACGACCGCCCCACGGATCCGGCTATCTGGGGTTCGGCTTCAGATGAAACCGTGAAGATGGTCTACGATGACCAGGACTGGGCGATCTTCGGCTCCATCAATTCCGAGTCGACGCACATCGCCCTGCGCGTGGCTCTGCGGGCCGAGATTCCCATCGTCAATTCGGCCTCCACCGATCCCACCATCCCCGAGACATATATCCCCTGGTACTTTACCGATCTGCAGGACGATCGCGTTCAGTGCCTCACCCTCGCCCGGCGCATCTTCACAGAACTCGGCCTCAAGCGCGTTGCGATTCTGCGCGTCAACAATCGTTATGGCCGGTTTGGCGTCATTAAGCTGCGCGATGCGGCGCGGCGTCTGGGCCACCCCATCGCGATCGAGCAGAAGTATTTGCCCGGCGATACCGACTTCTCGCATCAGCTGAAAGTGATCCAGGACTCGCGCACCGACGCGATTGTCTTGTGGGCCGATGAGAAAGAAGCGGCGCTGATCCTCAAGCAGATGCAGACGCTGGGGATGAAACAGCGCGTCTTCGGCGCCTATCGCACGCTGGGCCCCGAACTGTTGGCCCAGGCCGGTCCAGCCGCCGAGGGATTCGAAGCCGTGTTCCCCTATGACCCGACCCGCAACGATCCGCGCTGGGTCGATTTCAACCGCCGCTTCGAAGATCATTTCCACGAGAAGCCCGAACAGTTCGCTTCGCTAGCCTTCGATGCGATGAACGCGTTGCTCGATTCCATCTGCCGGGCGGGACTGAATCGCGCCCGCATTCACGATGCGCTTGCGGATATCGACCAATACGATGGCGTCACCGGACACATGGTCTTCGATCCCAACCAGAAGAATGTCGCGTCCATGTACCTGGGCACGGTGCATAACGGGACGGTCACGTACCGCGTGGCATCGATGGAGCCACCTGCGGTGGCGCCGGCGGCTTCGTCGCGGGGGGACTCGCCTGACCAATCGGCTCCGTATGCGCGCGTGGGAGAAGACGGCGTCTTCTACGCCGGCCCTCACCTTTCCGACGCGCCGCCGTGGCCCCTGCACGTGGTGCTGTTCGGCCCGGAGGCCGCGCGTATTGCGCAATCGGACGAGACACAATCCGTTCTCTCTGCCTTTCCATCCGGACAGCGATGGGCTGTGACGGCTGTGGACAGCAATCAGAATTGGGGCGCGGCTTCGACCCAGGTGGTCCACGCGTTGTTCGAAGAACGTGCTCTGGCGATCATCGCGCTCGATCGAAATGCGGCACACCTGGCGGAGCAACTGGCGCTCAAGGCGCTGGTTCCCGTGATTGCCATCAGCGGGGATCGATCCCTGACCGCGACCAACGTGCCATGGATCTTCCGCCTGCCCGCTGAGACGACTCCCACCTCCGCATTACGGCTTCTCCGCTCAGCTGAGCAACAGAGCGGAGCCAATCCGGAACGCCTGCGGGATGTCCTTGCGTCGGGCAGTGCGCTGGATGGATTCGCGTTTCTCCCCACCGGCGAGCCCAAAGTCCCGTAGCTCATCTCACCCCAAAAACAAAAATGGCAACCCGGATCCGGGCTGCCATTTTTAGTTGAAATTCGGTTGGTGTTACGGCAGGTAGTAGCGGAGCGAGGTCCATATCATATTGTCGATACCCTTGGCCCCGACGCCGGGCCCACCCGGGGTCGCCGGAGCTCCCGACCAGCCGGTGCGCTCCGCGTAGCCATATTGGAAGCCCTGC
>DASXGD010000216.1:0-1908 GCA_036489245.1 Occallatibacter sp.
GCTTCACGGTGGTTGTCGTGACCGGAGATCCGCCGCCTATTCCGCAGATCCTCTACACAGCCCTGACCGCAGGTGCTGCGTCCCAATACGCGGTGACCGGCCTGTCATGCGGACCTGAGCTGGGCCGCGACGAGCTGCTGCGCGCCTCGCACGTGCTTTCAGACCCTTCGACAGGCGCCCGCACGACATCCGGGGATCCCCCAACGCCCTCACCTGCAGCACCGCTTTTGGTATTCGACGACGCAGCACAGCTGTCCGATGAGCAGATCGAGCTAATCTTTGAAAATCTTTGTATGAGCACGCGGCCTGGGGATCACCGGAACACGGCCGCGGTCCTGCTGGCGCGCCCTAACTTTCTCGCCCGGTTGGAGCAACCCGCGCTACGCTTCTGGCTCGCTGAGCGCGTGCTCGCCGCGCGCCTTCGTTTTCAGGAGCTCGGCGGCGGCGAAGTGATGGCTTTCATTCGCCATCAGCTGCCTGCGGGCGAAGCAGAGCGCGCATTCAGTGAGGAAACAGTCGCTGCCATCGCCAATGTTTCGGGCGGCGACCCGATCCTGGTTAACCGCTTCGCGCGTCGATTACTTGATCACGCCGCAGCGAAGACCGCAAAGAGTTTCGGGAGGTCCTCTTCCAACCCGACCGTGGTGGCGCCGACAGAGCGGCCCGTCGAGAAGAGCCGCACGACATCCGATGAGCGGCCACAAGATGCCGCAGTTCCAGAGACTGTCCTCGATCTCGGAGAGCAGATATGGACCTGGAGGTGGCCTGGCATCAACGCAATGGTGAGGCTATCAGCTGTTATCGTGGTTTGGCTCGTTTGCTTTGGGGGTGCGGGGGCGTTTTTCCCTGATCCTCCTGAGGAGAAAGTCTCCATTTTAAGCACGCTCACCGGGGACGCTTCTGCCGCAAGTCGCGAAAGCGAATTGTCGGTCGGGGAGGCGGCGCGTCCGGGGCCGGCTGCGGCGGCAAGTGCTGCGCGAGCGCCTGTCGCTACCCTGATGGCGGAAAACCGAACAGCTGTTGCGGCACGCGCGCCCGGAGCCTCCCCATCCGAGGTCGCGCCAACGCGCGCGGCCGACGCCCAAACGGGGCCACCCGAGCCGATAGTGGCTTCTAGAAAAGCCAATCCGCTAATGTCACCAGCTGGGGCTGGGCCAACCGCCGGGGGGATAGCGCTTTCGGCGACACTAGAGGCCGCGCCAGCGATTGCGACACTAACTCCGATCACGCCGGCTACGCGGCTCCGCCTTTCACCTGCAGAGATAACGGCTCTGATCGCGCGAGGGGATCAATTGTTGGGCACCGGCGATGTCGCCTCGGCGCGCTTGTTCTACGAACGCGCCGCCGATGTCGGAGACGGGGAAGCGGCGTTGAAGCTGGGAATGACGTTCGACCCGGCCTTTCTCAGCTTCGGCCGCCTGAGTGGCGCACGGGGCGATCCCGCCACGGCCATCGCCTGGTATAGGCGCGCCCACGACCTCGGCCAGGCCGAGGCTGAGATCCCGCTCAAGAGACTTAACTCGGAGTTTCCCAAGTGAAGTACCAAGTTTCAGTGGCGGCGGATATTGCCAATGAAAAAATTGACTGAGCGAGGCCACATGCCGCCATCGCCGCTGAAATATCCCTTGCAGTATCGATTTGCTGTGGTCGCGTGGCGGCCGAGTAGCGGTCAAGGCAGAAGCGATCCGGCGGCGGTTTATGGAAGGTCGCGGGGCCAGCAGCGCATATGAACAGTGCACCCTTAAGCATCGGACGGAACCTCAAGCAACAAACCTTGGTTGCGTTGGGACATCTTCCGGTTCGCTGTCGAGTCCAGGACGCCGCCATCCTTTGCCTCCACTCGATTGCGCCAGACGGGCAGTTGAAAGAACCGTTTCATCCGCGCCAGCATCTGATGATTTCCGCAAG
>DASXGD010000218.1:0-2546 GCA_036489245.1 Occallatibacter sp.
TGATGACCGACCAGGAAATCGTCGAGCTGCCCAAGGTCTGGGTGGTGGGCGGCGACGGCGGCATGGGCGACATCGGCTACCAGAACATGTCGAAGGTGATCCTGCAGAACCGGCCCAACATCAAGGCGCTGATGCTGGATACGCAGGTCTACTCGAACACCGGTGGACAGAACTCCGACTCAACCCCGATGCTGGGCGGCAACGACATGAACGTCTTCGGCGCGGCCACCCAGGGCAAGAACACCGAAAAGAAGACGGTGGCGGAGACCTTCCTCGCCGGGCACGGCTCGCCGTTCATCGCCCAGGTTTCGATGGCCAACGCGCCCAAGCTTTACCGGGCGATTCTCGATGGGCTCGAGTATCGCGGAACCTACTTCATGCAGTGCTTCACTACCTGCCAGCCGGAGCACGGCGTGGCCGACGACATGGCGCTCTTCCAGGCTCAGCGCGTGCGCGACTCGCGCGGCGTACCGGAGTTCGTCTTCGACCCGCGCAAGGGCGAGAGCTACCAGGAAGCCCTCGACATCAAGGGCAACCCGTCGATCGAACTGGACTGGTACGAGACCAAGTCGAAGACGACCGGCGAAACCCAGCGCTATACCGTGGCCCACTGGTGCACCACCGAAGCCCGCTTCCGCAACCACCTCAAGAAGATCAAGCCCGAGGTGGCCGCGAAGCTGATTCATCTCGATAACATGCTGGTCCGCATCACCCAGCAGGACGTGGTCTACCGGCGTTATCTCGATCCGGCGCACCGGTCGTTCATTCCCGACTTCGGTGTGTACATCACGTTCGAAGAAAATGGCAAGATCGAGTACCGGGCACTTAGCCGGCAGTTAGTCATGTTCTGCGTGGAGCGGCGGAAGTCGTGGCGGATGCTGCAGTCGAAGGCCGGCATCGTCAACAAGGAATACCTCGCCCAGAAAGCCATCCTCGCCGATGTGGACGCAAGCAAGATCAGCAAGGAAGACTTCTTCGCCCACGCGCATGAAATGGTGGCGGAGAAGCTTGGGAACCTCGTGCCGGCCAAAGCGTAGGCGGCCGGTAGGTGCGGGTTTTAACCCGCACCTAGATCACCACAATCAGATAGAGAACACCGAATGCGGACCGCAAGGTCCGCGTTCGTTTTTAGCTTCCGATGGTCGACCAACTCCCTACTACCTTGACGCGTGAGGCGCTTCACGCTACAGTCGTTTCATGATCCGGTCATTCCGGCACGCAGGGCTGGAAAAATTCTTTCGCACCGGCAGCAAGGCTGGGATCCAGCCCGCCCATGCAAGAAAGCTCGGAATCCAGCTCGGCACGTTGAACATTGCGCGGATACCCGAGGACATGGACGTCCCAGGATGGGATCTACACCCGCTCAAGGGCGATTTGGCAAACCACTGGTCCGTAAAGGTCGATGCGAATTGGCGGATGACGTTTACTTTTGAGGGTGAGGACGCCGTTCTAGTCGATTACCGGGACTACCACTGAGAGGAGGAGCCCTTCAATGAACACGATGTACAACCCACCTCATCCCGGCGAGCTGCTCCGCGAATACCTCGGCTCGATGCCCGTGGGCGAGGCGGCAAAGCGCCTGCGCGTAGCGCGATCAACCCTTTCACGGCTGCTCAACGGCCGCGCCGCCATCACTGCGTCGATGGCATTGCGTCTTTCTGACGCCTTCGGAAACCAGCCCTATCTATGGCTGGGTCTTCAACAGCAATACGACCTGTGGCACGCTTCCCGCCGCAAGCGGCCCAAAATTGCGAAGTTTCCGCGGGCCGCATGACTGGCTACCGGATCTCGGAGTTGCACCGATGAAGCGCCAATACTACGAAATGGCCGGGATGCCATTTCTACTCCCCCACCTGTGCAGGCTCCACCCGATCGGCAGTCCGATCAGGAGCATATGCACGATCAGGCCTGTGATCAGAAGGCGTTGCGAGTATGGGCCTCTGAAGTGAAATGCGCACAGCGGCATCACGACCAGGTACATCACCAGAAATAGCGCGATGCCGAAGAACATCCCGCACACCACAAAATTTTCCTTCAGGAAAGGAAGGATCCGGCTCGCCTGGCAATAAACAGTCGCGGCGGAAAACGCGATGAAGAAATGAATCGCGAGACCCAGAATCCAGACTCCGATCCCAGTGCTGTTTCTCGCCGAGGGCCCAAGGAGTCCTCCCGCGATGCCGCGCGGAACGTTCACTCCCCCGGTGATAAATGCGGAAGTTATATCGAGAATTCCGGCGATCGTTCCGCCGATCAGAATCGGTTTCAGCAAAGCTGGTTGCGAACGCACATTTGCAATTGACGTAACGGCGCTCATCGCATCCTCTTTTCGAGTTGATTCGGCGGGCAAAGGCGCGGCAGCGAAAAGGCGAGCGCCCAGGGGAACCCCGCCCAGCGATTCTAATTAAGGTGCTTCGATTGATACGGCGAACTTGGTGTGATGCGGACAGCGCTCTTGCGGACCGGCCCAGCCCGATTGCGAATCGGAAAGCCATGCGAAATCGTTTTAGCCCGATTCCCAGGGCACCAAGCCTGCGTGATCGAAGCTA
>DASXGD010000234.1:0-3825 GCA_036489245.1 Occallatibacter sp.
TGCGAGTTAATCAGCGCCTGCTTGTCAGCGGCCACGGTCGATTGGGCCTGGACCACGTCCAGCGGCGCCATGGTGCCGATATCCAGTTGCTTCTGTGTATCGCTCTCCAGTTGCGTGCTCTGCTGCAGCGTCCGCTCCTTGGCCTGTACGTCTTCAAAGGCGCTCACGAGGCCCCAATAGATGCTCTCCACCTGGTTGACCGTAAAGAGAATCTGCTGGCGGAAGCTTGAATCCGTGATGCGGCGATTGTTCATCGCCTGGTAATAGAAGCGATCATTGACGAAAACTCCGAAGCCCTGCAGCAGATGCTGCGTCACCGTGGCTTTGAATGAGGACGTCAGGCTGGGACTGTAGTTTGCGAAAGGGTTGTCGCTGGTGACGCGGCTGTTGTTGAACCCCACCTGCAGCGCCGTGCCCGAGACAAAGCCCTGGTTATAGGCAAAGTTGTAAACGTTGGTGTTGGTCGTGAGGGCTGATTTCCCGCCCGAGAACAGGGTGTTCGACTGTGGCGCCTTGGCTCGCTCCAACTGGATGGTGCCGCCCACCGACGGGTCGCGGTCTTCCGGTAACGGGCCCGCGCTGCTGGTGGAGAACACCTGACCGCCAAGTCCGGCGGCTGCCCCGCCCGATCCGCCCGACGTGCCTCCCGGGCCACCGCCCGCGGTTAAAGTCGAGGAGCTTCCCCCCAGCGTGTTGGCCACGACGCCGGAGTTGACGCCGCGCAGGGTTGCACCTGCTTTGGAGCGCAAAACGTCGGTGTCGGCGATGTCAAGGTTGTAGCGGGCGATGGCAATGTCGTAGTTGTTCTCGATCGCCAGCGCCAGGGCATCGGAGAGGCTGAGATAAATCTTGCCCTCCTTGAGGAGGTCGTCCAGCCTGGTCGAATTGTTGAAACTGGCGACCGGAACCGTTGTGCCGCGGTACATGTTGATCGGGTTGCCGAGCAGGCCGCCCGAGGGACGGCTGAAATCCCGCTGGGTCTGCCGTAGAGATATCGGCTCCGTGGCTACCGGTGTGGGCGCGGGAGGCAGGTTGGATGCATCTTTGATTCGGTCAAGCGAAGCGGCGTTATCTTGCGGACTTGCCGCCGGCTGCTGAGCAAAACCCGCCGGCATCCCCGACATAAGGCCCAGCATCAGCGCCGCAAATGCGCGCAGCTTCGCTCCACCGCGCATGCCCGGGCCAGCCTGCCCGGTTCCAGCCTGCCCGCGTACTGTGCGCGCCCTAAAGGATTGGCGCTCAAACACACGTGTACCGTACAAATGCATGATTCCTCTCCACAATAGGTTGAGGCATGTGGGGTGCCAGTCATCAAGACGCCCGAAGACAGGCCACGGACGCAAAATTTACGCAAAACCAAAGACGTTATGTCCCACCGCCGTAACACAGGACGTCACCACAACCGGCAAAAAAGCGGCGGTCTCGGTGTGCGTTATGCAGGACACAGTTTTTCCCTGATTTTGCCGTTGTCACTCCCCGGCGATCACCGCGTTCGGTTCAGATTGCGTTTATCGCTCATCCGACCATACGTGTCCAGCAGCCAAAACGTTCCCGCCATCCGCGGTTTCGAAAGCCGTTCGAATCGTATTGATCAAGAAACCAGAGTATATCCCACTCCAGCCTCGGTCCTCGCTCCACGGCCGCTTCAGGTACCCGGTTCGAACATGCCCATTCGACGCCGCGGAAGGGGTCGCACTGTCCCTGTTTTTACGGTGAGGTTGCAGAAAATTCCGCCTGCTTGCCGCACCATGGAATTGGACTCCTTCATGCCGAATACCATTGGCAACCCGATCGTTGCTGTTTCTGAATATTTAGATCAGAGTGTCAGGAATATGCCCGTCTATACCGGGAAATCGGGGACCCCACCCACCCCCTATGTAGAGTAACCTTACTTTCGCTTTTTACAATCATCTTACTGAATATAAACTGGTTACTCGCCGATGAAACAGCATAGTTTGTTACATGACATGTTTTGGGCCATTCTCTTTTCGTTCGCCTCCGCGACAACATGCGTTTGTGAGACTGTGGAATGGTGACGACGACTCAGAACTGGAAAGTCACGCTTTCCTATGACGGCACCGACTTTCGCGGCTGGCAGGTTCAGCCGGGCCAGCCGACCATCCAGGGCGAGCTGCAGGCGGCCCTCGGGCGGGTTACCGGTGAGGCTCCCTTGCCTCAGGGGTCAGGGCGCACCGACGCCGGGGTGCACGCCCTGGCCCAGGTGGCCAGCTTTCCACTGCAGGCCGCCATTCCCGCTGACAACCTTCGCCGGGCCCTGAACCGGACGCTGCCCGCGTCGATTCGCGTTCTTGAAGCGAAGACGGTGCCAGGTTCCTTTCACGCGCGCCACTCCACCACGGCCAAGACCTACGAGTACCGCGTCTTCCTGGAGAGACCGGGAAGGCCCGGGGCGGCGGCGGAACAAAGCGTGGTATGTCCTCCGTTTCTGGCCCGCTATGTTTTTGCCTATCCGTGGCCCCTAGAGGTGGAAACTTTGCAGGCGTCCGCCCAGGCTTTCGTCGGGACGCACGACTTTCTGAGCTTCGCGGCGACTGACCCGGACGCCGCCGCCCGAACGGCCGACGCTGATCCGCCGACCTTCGTCGCCGATGAAGAAGATACGGACTCAACCACGGCGATTCGCACCATCTTTGCTTCGGACTGGCGGCAACAGATCGTCGCCGATGGCGCCCTTCTCGTTTATCGGGTCCGCGGCAGCGGTTTTCTTCATCACATGGTGCGCAACCTCGTGGGGACCATGCTGGACGTGGGACGGGGATATCGTCATGCCGGTGAGATCCCCGCCATGATCGCCGCTCGCGCACGCGCCGCCGCCGGCCCCACCGCTCCTGCCCGGGGACTGTTCCTGCACTCAGTGGAGTACCGCGTCGAGGCTGATTTGTCACCATGAACCGCTGGGCTTCTTTCAAACTAAATTTGGTTTGTGATGCCTGCTGTGTACGGTAGATGTGCATTCCCGCTTCAAACCCCTGCTACCCTGAAGTCATCGGTATGCATCTCTCCTCCCGCACATCCGCATTTGCCCGTGTGACGGCTCTGGCCGGCAAGCGGCCCACGCACGGCGCATTCGCGTGGCTTCACGGCAATCCCAAGACCATCATGGACTGGCAGGAGGAGATGGTCGCGATCCCGGCGCCGCCGTTTGGAGAACAGGCGCGGGGCCAATGGCTCGCGCGCCGTTTTGTCGAAGCCGGGTTGTCGGGTGTGGAAACGGATAGTGTCGGCAACGTTCTCGGATTTCTCAACCCGCCCGGCCTGCATCCCGAAAGCTCGGGCCCCATCGTGGTGTTGTCCGCCCACCTCGACACAGTGTTTCCTCTAGGAACGCCCCTCCGTCCATCCCGGGTGCAAAACGACGGAGTGGACCGCCTGGAAGCCCCGGGCGCCTCTGATAACGGCGCGGGCGTGGCAGGCATGCTTGCCATTGTGCATGCCCTGATGCACGCCGTGGTCGAAGTGCCGGTCCCGCTTTTATTCCTTGGCAACGTCGGCGAGGAGGGCGAAGGCGACCTGCGCGGAGTTCGTCATCTCTATGGTCAGGGTACCCTTGCGGGCCGCATCGCGGCCCACATCGTTCTCGACGGAGCGGGGTCCGACTCGGCTGTGGCTCAGGCCCTCGGAAGCAGACGTTTCAAAATCACGGTCTCGGGACCCGGAGGACACAGCTTCACGGATGCGGGCATGCCCAACCCGATCGCTGCCATGGCTACAGCCCTGGCCACACTGGCCAGAACTCCGTTGCCCGAGGAACCGCGTACAACGTTAAACCTGGGCACGATTCATGGCGGCACGAGCGTGAATTCG
>DASXGD010000254.1:0-5941 GCA_036489245.1 Occallatibacter sp.
GTAGTAAAAGATGCCCAGGAGGTGGTTCCGCTTCTTGATCCGGGTCATCGCGTCCCATCCCAGCCGCGCCGCAGGCTGTCGCTGGAATGCCGCCCGCAGGATCGGCGGCGCTTCCCGCTCGCCTTCCATGGCCAGGAGCAGGCGCTCGGCCATCTGTTCTGCCCGTTTTTGACGGCTCTCTGCGCTTTTGGGCTCGTTCACCCAGCGCCCGACGTCCCGGCGCATCGATGGGCTCAATCCGTCGAAATAAGGTCGCAGTCCGCGCTCGGCTCTCAGTACCTTCCCCAACTCGGCGGGCATCGGCGCCTCGCGTTCCTCGAGATCAGGCTGGAGACGGAATTCGGCGGTATCGCCGGGTTTGGCCCGGGCTCCGGACTGCATCTTCTTATTGACCAGAAGGACATGCTTCTTGCCGCCGGACTCGGGAAAAAGGGAAGTGCGAAATGCGAAACCATTGATCTTGCCGCGTACGCGTCTTCCGTTCCGCACCGGCCATACTTCAGCCGGGTCAAAGGGCACGCGGGCGATGACCCAACGCAGCGCATTGCCGGTGGGCTCGAGTAAGGCGCGGAAGGTTTTGGGCTTCGGGCCGGGCATAAGACGAGTATCATCGCTTTTTTGTCGCGGTCTTGAAATTCGCATCGAGGGGAGGAACCGCCGGCCGGGTCGCCCTGACCTTCTAAACTATCCCTTATGGAAATCCTCTACGGCGTCCACGCGGTGCAAGAGGCACTGCGGGCAGGACGGCGGCGGTTCGACCACGTTCTGGTGGCTCGCGAGCGCCACGACGACCGGCTCGAACGGCTGGTCGCGGAATGTCGCCAGGCGGGGGTGCGTGTCCGTCAGGAACCGCGGGAGCAACTCACGCATATTGCGGGCATTGCCGCTCATCAGGGCGTTGTCGCCATGGTCCGCGCCCGGGACTTCCTGACGATCGAGGATCTGTTTGATCCGCCGGAATCCACAGCAGGCGCCCGGTTGCTGCTGGCGCTCGACGGGATCGAGGATCCGCAAAATCTGGGCGCCTTGCTGAGGGTAGCCGATGGCGCCGGGGTCGATGGAGTCGTTCTCACCGAGCGGCGTTCCGCTCCGCTGAGTCCCGCCGCCGTCAAGGCCAGCGCCGGCGCCACCGAGCATCTCCGCATTGCGCGCGTGGTGAACCTGGTGCGGGCCCTTGAAGATCTGAAGAGGCAGAATCTATGGATCATCGGGCTCGATGAGAGAGGAACCTCCGATTACGATCAGTTCGACCTGACCGGGAACTGCGTGCTCGTGCTGGGCCGGGAGGGCGCCGGGCTGCACGACCTCGTCCGCCGCACCTGCGATCATCTCCTGCGCATTCCCATGGCCGGCGGTGTGAGTTCGCTGAATGTCTCGGCCGCCGGAGCCGTGGTCCTCTACGAAGCCTTCCGACAGCGCCGCGCCGCTGCCCGAAGCGCGAGCGGCGGATTCCCCAAAAATGCTCTCCCCCAGGGCCGGGATGCGTCAAATCCGGCCGCGTCCAAATCGGCAAAGCAGAAAGGGCTGGGGTCATGACGTTTCGGTACGCGGTTGCGGGGATTGCAGCCGGCCTCTCGCTCTGCCTTCCATCCACGATCCTTCAGGCCCAGGCCGGCACCCAGGCGCCCCCCGCCCCCGGGCAGCCGGCCGCGGCCAAGCCTGGGACCGCGCCGCAAGAGGCGCCCAAAGGCCAGGTGATCTTTTCGCGCTCGATAGACGACAACGGCGAAACCACCACGCAGGCGGGACCGGCCAGGCCCCCGATCGGGGCGGCGCCCATCGCCCAGGACTCGGAACGCCAGGCCGTTACCTTTACGGCGTTCGATCTGGACGTTCATTTACGGGTCGAAGTGCACCAGATAGCGGTGCGAGCGCTGCTCACGGTGCGTAATGACGGCAAGGTTCCGCTGCCCCGCGTTCCTCTGCAGATTTCTTCGTCGCTCAACTGGGACCGGATTCGCGTTCGGGGAAAGGATGTGGCTTTTCCTGTGGCCACGCTCAACTCCGACGCGGACCACACGGGACAGCTTCATGAAGCCGCCGTGCCCTTGGATCAGCCACTGGCGCCCGGCGAAAGCCTCCAGCTGGACGTCACCTATTCTGGTGCGGTTGCCATTTCAGCCCAGCGACTGCTGGCGATCGGGACGCCGGAGGATGTGGCTCTCCACTCCGACTGGGACCAGATTGATACGCAGTTCACGGGACTGCGCGGGTTCGGCAGCGTGGTGTGGGTTCCGGTTTCGTCGGTGCCGGTGATCCTGGGGGATGGGGCCCGGCTCTTCGACGAAATGGGCGAGCATAAGCTGCGCCTCGCGGGAGCGGGCTTCCGGCTCAACCTCACCATCGAGTTTCCCCACGGCCAGGCGCCGTCCCTGGCGCTGGTCAACGGGCAGCCAGTCGAACTCAACGTCACCGACACCGCCGGGGCAGGCGCCGATATTGCCGGGATCGTCACTGCGAAACTGGATGGGTCGACCCTGGGATTCGACACGCCAAGCCTGTTTGTGGCCGCGCGCAAAGCTCACGCTGGGACGAATCTTACGGCGTGGACATTGCCCGACAACGAAGTGGCGGTAGAAGCATGGACGGCGGCTGCCGCGACGGTCACGCCCTTTCTCCAGGGGTGGCTGGGCCAGAAGCCGCGGTCTCAACTCACGCTGCTCGATTTGCCCGATCCCGCAGACGCCCCGTACGAGACGGGAGCGCTGCTCGTCACCAGCCTCCATGAAGGCGACTCCCGGCAACTGGAAGGAATCCTTGCCCACGCCCTTACCCATGCATGGATGGCGTCGCCGCGGGCCTGGCTGAGTGAGGGGGTTGCCCATTTCATGGGCACGTTGTGGATCGAAAAACAGCAGGGGAAGGAAAAGGCCTTGAGCGCGCTCGAATCGGGACGGCCGGCGCTGGCCTTGGCCGAGCCCGCCAGTCCCAGCGACGCTGTCGGGCAGCCCCTCGCCCAAGCCATCGCACCCGTCTTCTACCGGACCAAGGCAACCTATGTCTTGTGGATGCTGCGCGACGTTGCCGGAGACCCGACACTTTCCGCGGCTCTGCGGGCTTACGATCCCTCGCAGGATCTGAACAAGGGCATGGGTGCGGCGGAGGGCTCACTCGAGGCCTTGCTTGAACGTGCAGGAACACGGACCGATCTCGCCTGGTTCTTCGCCGATTGGGTCGATGCCGACAAGGGACTCCCCGACCTGTCGATCGAAAGCGTGTTTCCCGCCCCCGAACGGGCCGGCAACTGGCTGGTGGCGGTCAACGTGGCCAACGCAGGTTATGCCGCGGCGGAGGTCCCTGTGACGGTGAGGACGGAGGCCGCTTCAGTCACCCAGCGGGTGCGCGTTCCGGCCCGCAGCAAAGCCTTGCAGCGGATCCTGATTCAAGGCAAGCCGACCGAGGTGCAGGTGAACGATGGAACGATTCCCGAGAGCCAGGCCACCGTGCACATTACGAAGTTGGACAAAGCGGCTGATCCCGGGAACGGGCCGGCCTCCGGCACTCCACGGCAGCCCTGAGGTTCCAAGCGGCGGTGGCATCATGCCTGTTTGCTTTCGTCTAGAACTTTCGCCGCGGGGCTTCGCTGCCGTGAGCCAATTTCCAAGCCTTCATTGCACTGTGATGCTCAACGTCGTGTTGTGCGATAAGGAGTCCGAAGTCGCTGTGGCCGTTACGGAAATCGGACTGGGAGTGGGTTGCGCCATGGGGCCTTTCGAGCCGCAACCGATGAGGCCCATCAGCCCAGGAATCAGGACCACAAGGACGATCGTCCAGGCGGTGAACCTGCCGGAGGGTCGAATGCCGTTGCGGCGCTTTAGATGCCAGAGTCCCAAACCTCCGAAGAGAAAAGTCGGAATGGTTAGGCCGGCCATGAGCGCGGCGTGCGCGCCGGGTGGGGTGGCTACCGTGAGAGTCACGCTTGATGCTGCGGTTCCTGGTCGACCGTGGTCTGGCCGATGGTGCATGTGACACCGGCCGGTGCCGCGCAGGAGAAAGAAAAGATTCCCCGGAAGTCCGCGATCGGAGTCGCCGTCAGCATAAACGTTGCTGATTGTCCGGCCATAACCGTGGCACTGTTACTCGAAGCATTCAACGAGAAGTCCGGCCCCGCTGACCCTGTGTTGACCGAAATCGCGCCGAACACGCCATCGACTCCGGCAGCGAGTTCCGCGGTCAGGTACAAAGTATCGGCATCGCCGGGGCTCTCCGCTCCAAAGACCAGCCCGTGCAGGTTCAAATTGACAATCACATTGCCATTTCCGTCTTTGAGCGAGCCCAGGAACTGTCCGGTTGCGGGGTCGAACGCGTGGATAATGCCGTCTCCGGAGTTGCCGATGAGGATGTCATTGCTGAACGCGGCAAAATTTGAACTCGACTTGACTATGCCCCACTTGACATTGAGCGGGCCACCGGCAGCGAAGCGGCGCACAAATGTGCCGTCAAGATCGTAGATATCGACAATGCCATTGCCCGCGCCGGTGACAGGGGAGTGTCCGGCCGCGTCTTGCGGCGCATACAGCACGAAGACCTGGTTTTCAATGACGCTGAGGTTGTACGGTGCGTATCCGGCCGGAAGGTCGGGATCAGTGAACGCTCCGGGAATGCCCAGCGGGTCAAAGCTGCCCGTGAATGTATCGATAAACCCGCCATGAAAATCGGCAACAGCCAGAAACGGCGCGCAGCAGTCCGGAGTCAGAACGGCAAGTCCCGTGTAGACCGCACCCCGCGATGAATTGTCCACCACCAGGATGGAAGTCAGCAGGATGTTTCCGTTTGCGTCGGCATATTCGCCCGAAATCGTGCCCTCCTCCGTCGAGAACAGAAACGGGCTGGTCAGGCTCCCCGGAGCCACAAACAGGCTGGTCGGATTGGCTGCGACTCCGGTCGGATGGGGGATGGAAGTAGCGCCCGCGGGTGTGGCGATCCTGGCGCCAAATAACTCCTGGGCTCCGGTTGGGTCGTACTTCGTAAAGCTGCCGTTGGTGTTGTTGACAATTCGGAAGGCCTGCCCCGGTGCGCCCGCAATCCCCCAGGGATTCACAAGAGCATGATCGATGTTCAGGGCCAGGCCCGGCACGTTCGACACAAGGTCAACCTGCCGGTAGTTATCACTTTGCGCAATTGTCGATACGGGGGCGATTAAGGCGATCGCGAAATACAGGATAAACAGCCAGACGTTCACTTTCCTTTTCACTGCTTCTCCTCTAGTCAACATGGGGGATATTGAGTCGGGGCAGACACACCTGTCCGAATCGAAGGCAAGTCAGCCTTGCGCCTTCGTTCACTCCGATGTGATTGGTCGATGAGGCAAACAGACTCACAGTGAGACTTACAGGGCCGCCCATGGAATTTGTCATCCGAAAGTCATCGCAATGTCAGTGTTTTTCTGGACGTTCCTGACATCGACAATTCAAATTGCGCCTCACTCCGGCGCAGTATTGAGCAAAGATCGGCTGAAGGTTTTTATCGCGTGCAGCGGCACCGCCCTCCGGCCCGCTGGGGAGAAGCATCTCAGCTTTCGAGCAGCGCCTGCATCTCGACGATCGGCAAAATTCGAACCCCGCATTGCCGCGCCACCTGGAGAAAATGTTCGGTCCCGCCCGGGCCGTCGCCGGTCTTTCCATCCCAAAGCGCAAGCAAGGCACGCTCCGGAGCCAGCGACCAGGCCTTTTCGATCATCCATAGATTGGCGCGCTGCCACACATTGTCGGTAGCCCCTTCGAGCAACCCGTCCCCGCCTTCCATCACGTGAAGGCGATCCGGGGCGGTCCGATCCAGCAGGGCACGATATCGCTTCACCCATCCCGGGCCGGCCGGAGCAACCGATGCTGTCTCAAATTCATCGCGGGGCAAGGCCAGCAGAACCATCGCCCCAATTCCCAATTCCTCGCAGCACTCCTGAAACAGCAGGTCGCCCCCGCTCGCCGCCCCGGCCAGGGCA
>DASXGD010000309.1:0-1844 GCA_036489245.1 Occallatibacter sp.
GGTGGGCGGCTATGCGGCGCTGAGCAACTACACCGCGCTCGGCGGCACGCTGACGGTGTTCGCACTGCCGCAGTAGAGAGCCAACAATCGTCCCGGCGCGGAGCTCGCTTCCGCGCCGGGACGTTCTGTCATCAAAATGCCCAAGGACAATCGCTTGCACAAGACCTGGTTTGCAGTTGCCGCCACGACCTGGCGGCAAAGGTCTGCTTGCGGCGTCAACCATTCCACGCCGCGAGGCGACACGGAGATGAAGATGGAAAACCCTCGCCGGTGGAGGATCATCGTGCTGGCCTGCATCGCCGCCGCTGCGATGGTCGGCCGGGAAAGCGCGGTCGCGCAGCAGTTGCCCGACAACACCGATCTGTCGATCGAACTGGTCGATCCCAAGGTGTTGAGAGTATGTGCCGACCCCCGCAATCTTCCGTTCTCGGATGAAAAGGGCGAAGGTTTCGAAAACAAGCTGGCTGAGCTATTTGCCGAAAAGCTTCAGAAGAAGCTGGACTACACGTTTTTTCCGCAGGCAACCGGATTTGTACGCATGACACTCGCGGCCCATCGCTGCGACGTTATCATGGGATTCCCGCAAGGGGATGAACTCGTGCAAGGCACCAACCCCTACTATCGCACGGCTTATGCGTTGGTTGCCAAGCCGGGCAGTGGACTGGAAGACGTGGCTTCGCTCAGTGACGAACGCCTGAAAGGCAAACATCTGGGCATCATCGCAGGAACGCCGCCGGCCACCAACATGGCTGCGAACGGACTCATGGCCAACGCCAGACCTTATCCCCTGATGATCGATACCCGTTACGATTCGTCGGCTGGCGCCATGATGAAGGATCTCGCTTCAGGCGAGATCGACGCCGCCATTTTGTGGGGACCGATGGCAGGTTATTACGCAAAGCAGACCAATCCGCCGCTCCATGTCACGCCGCTGCTGAACGAAAAGTCAGGGCCGAAACTGATTTACCGCATCGGCATGGGGGTTCGTCCGGCCGATCAGAACTGGAAGCGGCTGCTCAACCGTCTGATTCAGGAGAACCAGCCGTCGATCAACAAGATCCTGCTCGATTTCGGCGTGCCGCTGCTTGACGAGAACGATCGGCCGATCACCGCGGAGCTGACGACCAGATAGCCATGAGACGGGCGCGCGCGGGCATCATTGCCGCAGTCTTCGCATTGACGGCGATCGCAAACGCACAGGACAGGCCTGTCGAACCGAAAGGGTACCGCGCCGACGATTACCGTTCCCCCGTTCCGGCAACGCTTGCCGGTGCGCGCGTTCTCACAACCGAACAGGCCGAAGATATCTGGCGTTCCAAATCCGGCGTCTTCATCGACGTGCTTCCCCGTCCGCCGAAGCCTTCCAATTTGCCCGCCGGCACGGTTTGGCGCGACAGGCCGAGGCTGAACATTCCCGGCAGCATCTGGCTTCCGGACACCGGTTACGGGGTTTTGGCCCCGTCCACGCAGAACTATTTGCGCAATGGCCTTGTCCGCGCCTCAGGCGGCGATCCCACCAGGCTGCTGGTCATTTACTGCCAGGCCGACTGCTGGATGTCATGGAATGCGGCAAAACGGGCCCAATCCTATGGCTACTCCAACGTTGCCTGGTACCCTGAGGGCACCGACGGTTGGCAAAACGCCGATCTGCCCCTGGTCGTTTCAGAGCCGGAGCCAAGGCCCGTGGAGGAGGGGGTACCAACGCGTTGACGCGGTTATTCCATTTCCTGCTGGATCACCCGCGCCAACGCGAACAGCCGCTGATCGATCGCGGTCGGCACCTCGCACACGAATTTGATCACGCGCCGCCGGTCCTCAAAGATCCGGGTTTCCCAGATCAGCTG
>DASXGD010000203.1:0-5273 GCA_036489245.1 Occallatibacter sp.
TCGTGGGATCGAAGCCATGATGAACGGTTCGGAAAGGCTGATGAAGTCGGTTCTCGCAGAACTGCCGGCGGGCGAATGGCGGGCCGAGGATTTTCTCGACGATGACGGAGTGCGGCCCGGCCCGGTCGCCATTCGCGTGACGGTGCGCAACGAACCGGCAAGCCGCCGCGCGGTTGTCGATTTCACCGGGACCGACCCGCAGGTTCCCAGCAGTCTCAACGCGGTCTACGCGGTCACTTGGGCGGCCGTGTTTTATGTTTTTCGCTGCCTGCTTCCGGCAGGCGCGATTGCTACCGCCGGCCTTATGCGCCCGGTACACGTAATCGCGCCCGAACGAAGCGTTGTGAACGCCGTCGCCCCCGCCGCGGTCGCGGGTGGAAACGTGGAAACCTCGCAACGGATCGTCGACACTTTATTGCTCGCGCTTGCCCCGGCTTTGCCCAGCCGCATTCCCGCCGCGAGCTCAGGCACGATGAACAACCTGACCATCGGAGGCGCCGATCCGCGTTCCGGGCTCCCCTATACCTACTACGAAACCATCGCCGGCGGGCTGGGAGCTTCACCATCGGTCGCGGGCGCCAGCGGACACCACGCACATATGACCAACTCGCTCAACACACCCGTCGAGGCGCTCGAGTATGCGTATCCGTTTCGGATGATTCGCTACGCCGTTCGGCGTGGCTCAGGTGGCCGTGGCCGCAATCCAGGCGGCGACGGCCTGGTGCGCGAAATCGAGCTGTCAGGTGATGCCCAGGTGACGCTGCTGGCGGATCGCCGCAACCTCGAGCCCTGGGGTCTGGCCGGCGGCGAACCTGGTGCTTCGGGCAAGGCTGTTGCCACCATCCATGGCGTAGAGGAGAACCTTCCCGCCAAATTCACACGCGAGTTGCGGGCCGGCAGCCGGCTCAGGATCGAGTCGCCGGGCGGGGGTGGATGGGGAACGCCGTGACGTGGGATGCACAAAAGCTCTTCGCGCGAGGACCTGGTTCAAAAGCGCGGTTTATGCTGCGTCACTTTGAAAGTTGTTCGCCGCCATGCCCCCTACAGGAAGAAACACCTCGAACGTGGTTCCGCTTGCCCCTTCGCGCGTGGACGTTCGAAAGCGAATGGTCCCATGGTGGTCCATGACCAGATTCCTCGAGACCCACAGGCCCAGGCCGGAACCCTTCAATTCCTTTGTGGTGAAAAATGGATCAAAGATTTGCCTGCGCACGTCGGAAGCAATACCCGCTCCCCGATCGTGTATTGTGATTCGGGCGCCTTCGCGTCCACCGCGGCAAATCGAGCGCACGCGGACCACCACTTCGGATCCCGGCGGGGCGGCCTCCGCGGCATTGCGAATAAGGTTGCTGAAGATCTGCCTCAACTGGCCCGGGAATCCGCGGATCGCGAGCGTTGGCCGGCACTGGCACACCACGTGAACCCGGCGAGCCGCGGCTGTCCTTTGATACAACGTCACCACCTCAGACACTAATTCCCCCACATCGAGCACGATAGGATGCCGCGTGTCGCGTTGGAACGACAGCGTCTGGCGGGTGATACGCGCGATCCGCTCCACTTCGGTGCTCGCATGCGCGATAAGCTCCTTCATCGCATCGGCGGAGTTGCAGGAGCCGGCCAGGTAGAGCAGATTGGTGAGCGCTTCCAGGGGGTTATTGATTTCGTGGGCAATGGCATGGGCCAGCTTTCCGGTAGCCGCAATCTTCTCCGCGGTGCGGAGCGCATACTCGGCCAGTTTGCTGTCGGTGATGTCGGAAAGAACCAGCACCTTACCGCTTTCCGGGTTTTGCGAATCGACCTGGTTGACGGTCAGTTGCACCGTTCTCTGCTGAATGGAGTACTCAGCTTGAAATCGTTCCGGTCCTGAATGCCGGAGGGCCTCGCTGGATCCAAGAATCCGGTCCAGCAGCGCATACGCGTCGTCGCCGAAAACCGCACTCAATTCTTCATCGAGGCCTGTCCCGCAAATCTCTTCGAACGCCCCATTCCAACGCACCAGGCGGCCTTCTCCGTCGACCAGGGCAAGACCTTCCGAAAGCGCATCGAAGGTCGACTGCCATTGCTCGGCCGATTTCCGGGCTACGATCTCCGCCGATCGCAGCCGCAGCAGCGCTCGGACGGTAGCTACCAGGACGATGGGTTCGATCGGGTGAGTCAGATAGCCATCCGCTCCCGTCTCCAGCGCGTGGGCGCGATCCTCACTGGAGACGAAGGAAGCGGAGATCTGCAGAATGGATATTTGCGATGTGAACGGATCCTGTTTGAGTTTCCGGCATACTTCGTATCCGGAAATATCGGGCAGGCGCACGTCCAGGATCAGGAGATCGGGAAGTGTTCGCGCCATGGCCAGAGCTTCAGCGCCGGTGCCGATTTCTGTGCAGTCAAACCCCGCCTGGCGAAGAACGCGGCCCAGCACATACCGGTTTTCTTCGTGGTCATCGACGATAAAAATGCGGGGGAGGCTCTTAGACATTCTGTTCCCGATTGATAGGTTCAGGCGCAAGCCCGGCCGCTCTCAGCCAATCCATAAATGGTTGCGCCGACAGCCGCGTTGATACTTCTTCCTTGCGAATGATTCTCGCGCGCATCGACTCCAGTTGGGCGCGCTCATTTTCAGACAGCGGCTTGGACGTATAGATCAGCACGGGCAGGTTCTCGGTCGTCTTCTCCGCCCGTACCTGGCGAAGGATTTCGAACCCGCTGATATCCGGCATGAGCAGGTCAAGGATCATCGCGTCCGGAATGTTCTCCTTCAGCCGGGCCGACGCAGCCGTCCCGTTACTTGCTTCCTCAACCTGGAGCCATGGCTGATCCAGCAGTTCACGCAGGATGTACCGGGCCACGTCGTTATCGTCCACTAGAAGCAGCCGCTTGGTGCCGAATTGAGATGTCAAACGCCGCAGTTCACCGAGAAGAACCTCCGGCATGACCGGTTTGGGAAGGAACAGGTCGGCGCCCGCGTCCATTGCCGCCCGCGACTCCTCGAATATGCTTGTCACGATGAGGGGAAGATCAGGCCATTTCTTCCGCGTACGGGCTAGAAATCCCCACGCCAGGTCGTCTCCGATGTAGATATCCGAGACCACGATTGCCGGCTTGTTGCGCGATGTCCATGCCTCCGCCTGGCCTACGCTGGACGCCAGGATAGGTTGGAATTCGGAATTCCGCAGGTACGATTCAAGCAGGTGTGCCGTCTCGAGGTTGTCCTCTACGAAAAGAACCGGGGAACGGTGAAATTCAGGCGCTGCCAGCTCCGTCGCCAGTTCGGAACTCATCGCTTCTCCCACGTACACCGCCGGAATCTGCGCAAAGAATGTCGAACCTTTGCCCTCTTCGCTTTCCAGCCACAGCCGCCCCCCCAGCAACATGGCGAGATTGCGGCATAGCGGCAGCCCCAGGCCGGTTCCGCGATGGCGTTCCTGGAGCGGATTTTCGATCTGGCTGAATTCGCGGAAGATCGTTTCGTGATGCTCGCTGGGGATGCCGATGCCCGTGTCCGCGACGGTGAACAACACCTGGTTGTCTTCCATCATTCGCGCCGCAATCACCACCTGTCCCCGGGGCGTGAACTTGAGCGCGTTCGATATCAGATTGCGCAGGATCTGGGAGACTTTGCCTTCATCGGTGTGCAAGGGGGCGAGATCCCGCGTATCTTCGAAGTTCAGATCGACTGAATTGTTGTCGGCCAGCAATGGCTTCAACATGCCCTTCAATGCGCTGAACAGCTCCTGCACCTCAAATCGCTTGACGCGAATCCGCGTCTTGCCTGCCTCCACTTTGGCCAGATCGAGCAAATCGTTCACCATCTCCTGGAGATCGCGCGCGGACGACTCAATGAACCGGACCTGTTTCAACTGCTCCGTGGTCAAATCCCCATCCAACTTGCTTTGCAGCAGGCGCGCCAGCGAGATGATCGAGTTCAGGGGAGTGCGAAACTCATGAGAGACGTTGGAAAGAAATTTGGTCTTGAGTTCCGAGGCGCGGCGCAGATAGTCGGCGCGCTCGTCGAGTTCGGCATAGAGCGCCACCACGCCGCGATTGGTGTCTTCGAGCTCGCGGTTGAGCAACTCCAGCTCTTCCTGCCGGCTGCGCAGTTCCTGCAGGGTCTTCAGCAACTCCTGGTTCTGAAGGTCGATCTCCTCGTACGGGCCTTCCGGGGTCCGGTCCTGCAGCTTTCGGCTCAACTCGCCCACGCGCCGCTGCGTCCATCCGTCATGTTTTGGAGTCCGCTTGGCCATGCGGATCGTTGTCCCTCGGGGCGTCGTCTCGATGTCGAATTCATCCATGAGGCGCTTGGTTCCGATCAGGCCCATACCCAGACCAGTCTCCGATTTGTAGCGGCCCTCCAGGATCTCCTCCAGGTTCGTGATTCCGGGACCCGCGTCGGTGACCGTGACTTCTAAAAATTGCGGAGGCTCGAGCGTAACAGCGAAGGCAACTTTCCCGTTGCGCGCATAGCGAAATGCGTTGCGCGCGATCTCTGATGTGGCCGTTGCCATCCGAATCTGGTCCTGATTATCCAGTCCCAGCGCCGCTGCCACTTCGCGCGCGCGCTGCCGGGCCTGCACGACATCGCGTTCGGTTCGAAGGGCGACTTGGAGGATCAGTGCCGACATGATTTCAGGCCGCCTTTACAACCAGAACACTGGCGTCGTCGCGCTGGCGGCGGAAGTCGCGCAGCAGAGCGCCGCCGATCACGGCGGGGTGGCGGGCTAACAAACCCGCATAGGGCGACAGGTCCCACCTCGAGTGCAGCCCGTCGGAGTGAACCAC
The DNA here is from genome assembly GCA_036489245.1 of Occallatibacter sp. Classification (GTDB taxonomy): domain Bacteria; phylum Acidobacteriota; class Terriglobia; order Terriglobales; family Acidobacteriaceae; genus Telmatobacter. Next base: position 4,774 of record DASXGD010000203.1, read on the forward strand.
CAACACGCCGTCCGAGGGCCATTCGGATTTGAATTCCTGGATCTTCGAGGTCGCCACGCCCAGGGTTCCGTTGTGGGAGACCAGGCTTCGCGACGCGCCTCGGCTCATCACGACAGCAGCGATGTTCCCCACGCCGGCGTACAACAGGCTCCCTTCGCGTGGCCGGATTTCCGCGATTGCCGCCACTGCGCCGCGGGTCTTTTTGAGCGCCTCGTGCACATAGCTGAGAATTTCGCCGGGACGCGACTCGACCCGCTTGCGGAAGATCGCCACGGCTTCCTGGGCCGCCTCTGAGGCTTCCAACCCGTGACCGAGGCCATCCACGACAATCGATACAGTTCGCTCCGGAGTGCTGAGCGAGGTCCAGGCATCGCCGCAAAAGCGCTCCCCCGGATAGGGCACGGCCAGGCCGGCAACCTCAAGCTGCTCCGTCGGCGAAGCCTGCCCAATCTGAAGCAGCACAATCGTTCCTTCGCGGCCGCTGAAGACGTCAAGCTTGC
>DASXGD010000366.1:0-2183 GCA_036489245.1 Occallatibacter sp.
ATGAGTACGCTGATGATGTAGATCAGCGGATCGGTTGCGGTGACGCCGAAGAGGAACGTCTGGACCATCCGCGCCGATCCCCACGAACCCAGCACACCCAGGGCGCATCCGGCCAGGCCGAGCCGAACACCCGAGATAAGAACCAGGCGCGCAATCTTGACGCGCTGAGCGCCCAGTGCCATGCGGATCGCGATCTCCTGCGTCTGCATCGACACCGAAAAGGCCACCACGGCGTAAATGCCGGTGATGGCAAGCAGCAGCGCGCCCAGGGCGAAGGCGCTGATCAGGTCGGTGTTGAACCGGCGCTGAGCCTCAACGTTGGCGATGATGCCGTCCATGGGTTGAATCGGGTCCAGTGCCAGGCGGGGATCGATTTCCGCCACTGTCGCGCGAAGTGTCCGGGCCATCTGCTCCGGCGGGAATGTGGAGCGGACAACAATGAAACCGCCGGCAGACCCGGTCAGGGCCTCTTTGTAGTCCTGGCCAAACAGGATCGTTGGCTGCTGCTGGGGGGAGTACCACTGGTCCGTGCTGGGCTCGTCGCGGCCTCCGCCCTTGGTGTCGGCCACGATCCCCACCACGGTAGCCCACGGTGAATCTTTCTTCGGATTGCCGACATGCATCCGCTTCCCGATGGCTCGCTGGCCCGGCCAGCAGTGTTTGGCCATGGATTCGTTGACCACGATCACCAGCGGTGTGTCGGCGCGGTCATCGGCCGTAAAGGTTCGCCCATCAAGCAATGGAATGCCCATGGCTCGGAAGTAGTCGCCGTCGACGACAAAGAACATGGCGAACTTCAGCTTCCACTGATTCACCGGCTCGCCCTCGATCGTGTAAGCAGCCCCGCCGATCAGTCCTGAAGCGGGAATCGTATTGCCAATGCCGGCAGCCGTAACACCCGGCCTGGCGCCCAGCTTTTCGAGCACGGCGCGATTGAAGGCGTGGGCCGAACCAGCCGTGGGGTATTGAGCAAGAGGAAGTTGATAACCGGCCACCAGCACGTGATCGGGGCGAAAGCCCGGGTCGACCACGAGCATCTTTTCGTAACTGCGGATCAGTGCCCCGCACGTGTTGAGCAGCACCAGGGCGGCCGCGATCTCGACGACCACGAAACCGGAGCGGAGCCATGCATGGCTCGACGTGCCCGAAGCTGCCTTTGAGCCTTCTTTCAGGCTGTCGGTCAAGTTCGTGCGCAGAGCGGACAAGGCCGGCGCAAGGCTGCACAAGGCGCCGGTCGCAAGGGCCAGCAGGACAGCGAACGCGGCCACCGTCGGATCCACAGCGATAGCGTCGACCCTGGGCATCGATTGGGGCAGGATATGGGGCGTGCTGCGAACGGCGATGGCCACAAACGCTAGGCCGAGAACGGCGCCGCCTCCGCTCAGCAGCAAGGCCTCGAAAATTGATTCGCGAACGATCGCGCCGGGCCGCGCGCCCACGGCAAGCCGGACAGCGAAGTCACGGCGCCGCCCGATCGAGCGCACCAGCAGCAGGCCCGCGACATTGACGCACGCGACCAGCAGAACCGTGGACACAGCCAGGAAAAGAGTGCGCAGAACTGGGCGCATGTCGGCCATGAAGAAGTCCCGCAGCGGCGTCACATCCCCGCGAATGTGGATCGCCGCCATGGTTGCGGGATAGTTCTGCATAATCTGGCGCGAGACGCGGTCCGCATCCTCAGCCGCCTGCCGCATCATCACGCCGTCCTTGAGGCGCGCCACCATCTGGTATCGAAAATTCCCCGCGTCGCGCTCCGACAGTTGCTCCGCCGTGAGGCTTAACGGAACCCACAGCTCGATGGGATGCAGCGTGCCTCGCCCCAGGGGAAACTCAAAACTGCGCTGCATCACGCCAATGATCGAATAGGTCTTGCGATCGAGCACGATCGAAGTGCCGAGCATGTGCGGATCGCGGTGAAACCGGTTCAGCCACAAGCGATAACTGATCACCGCCACCAGTTGATGCGCGTCCTCCTCCTGCGCGTTAAAGACGCGCCCAAGCGCGGGCTGCACGCCAAGCGTGGTAAACACCGAGGCGTTGAACCGGCCGGCTTCGATCTGCTCCGGCATTTCGTTGCCGGAGAGCTCGTAGCTGAAAGTGGCGAAGCCGCCCAGCGATGCGAAGGCGCCGCTCTGGCGTGTATACGAGCCGATATCGCGAGCGGTAACCGCCGTGCGCGGGCT
>DASXGD010000395.1:0-7325 GCA_036489245.1 Occallatibacter sp.
CTGACCCTCGTTGTCGCGCAGGATCGTCGCGCACAGGCTAAGGCCCAGCCGGGCCGTGTCGATGCCGCCGCTTTGGGGCGGAAGGTAGGGATCGAAGGCACGCTCGGGATGATTGAAGCCGGGTCCGGAATGGGCGACCACGATCTGCACCCGGTTCCCGTCCGCGGACGCTTCCAGCCGTACGGTTCGATCCGAAGCCGCATCCAGGTTCTGCACCGACTCCATGGCGAACTGCAGGCAGTGCAACACCGCCTGGCGCAACTGCTGCGCATGACACAGCACCCGGGGAATCGTGGGCGAGACATTGAGCCGGAACTCGATCGATCGCTGCAGAAATTCTGAGCGATGGAGGTGTTCCATGTCCGCCAGCAGTTCGGGCACCGAAATCGCGGCACGCGGGCCCACCGGCGAGCGCGCAATCTTCGACAGCCTTTGCAGAGTTGAGCGCATGTGCCTGGCTTCGCTCAGGATGGCTTCGATGCCTCTGCGCTCATGGTCGTCCAGGTGCGGCGTCTCTTCGAGCAGGGACGCGTAACCCAGGATCACCGTCAGCGGGTTGTTGAGCTGCTGGGTGACGTTCCCGGCCAGTTGCCCCAGCCCCGCAAACTTCTCTGAGTCGATCAGTTTCTCCAGCATCGTAGTCTGGCTGCGCGCTGCCTGCAGGCGCGCCACCAGCATCTCCAGCGGCAGCAGATCTTCGCTGCGGAGAGGATGAAAACGATCGTTATCCCGCATTCCCGCCAGCAGCAGCACACCCTCTGTGGCTTCCCGGCCCTGCATGGGCACGCCCAGCGTTGAAGTGAAGCGAAGATGCATCAGATCATCCCCAGGCGTGAGCCAGGGTTCCAGCTTCAATTCCAGTGTCAGGCTGTTGCCGACCGCCGGCTTGGCAAACTCCTCCGACGGGAAGCCGGAGACGGGAACCCGGCAAGCCAGCGCGTCCAGCGCCTTCTCGGTGGCATGGTCCAGACCCGCTGCTCCCGCCAGCCGGTACAATCCCGAGGGTTGCAGCAGCAGCAAAGCGGCCTGCGCGAAGCGGCTGTTCTCCACCACCGTCTGGCAGATTTCCTTTCCCTGGTTGTCGAAGTCCTCCACCCGGCGGCGCGAGAGGACCAGCTTTGAGTACGCTTCCAACTCCTTGCGCGCGCGCCGTTCCCGTTCACCCGTGGCCTTGTTGAGAGCCAGTTCATTCTCCAGCGAGAGGAGGATCAGGCCCATGGCGGCGATGACCTTGGCCAGGACGATCAGTCGAATCAGGTTCAGGCTCAGAACCGGGTTGGCCGCCACCGACGGCAGAAGAAACAAGACTGGAGAAGCCCAGGCCGCAAATCCTAATGCGCTCAGTGTCACCCCGATCGAAAAACGTCGGAAAACATAGACGAACAGGAGCGCCGTGATCACTTGGTTGCCCGATTCAGCCAGCACCAGCGGCCAGTAAAGGCCATGCTGGAAAGAGAACCACACGGCGATGCCGCCAAACAGGAAGCAGGCCAGCGTTCCAATCCATATGGGCAGGTTGCCCTTTTCCGAGTTCCAGCGGAATGCAACTACTAGGGAGATCACCGCCAGCACCGGAAAGACCAGCGAAATCGGCCCCCGCGGCGCCACTCCCCGAAATACCCCGTAGGCCAGGACCGCGTACGCGATCATGGGCACAAAGTACGGTATGACATAGAGAATCTGGAACCGGCCGATGCGAAATCGGAGTGGAGAAAGGGAACCAAGAAACAGAGCTGAACTGACCAGGGCGCAGGCCTGGCCGGCCGCCGCCACCCAGGGATGACTTCCGTTGGAGAAGTCCCAGGTTCCCAGCGGATACAGCAGAAACATCCGAACTACGGTGAAACAAAAAGCGAGGAACCAAAGCAAGGTGCGCGCGTCGCGCGAGCGCAGATAGAGATGACCGAACGCCGGCAATAGAAGCGTGGTCAACATCAGCGCCGGAATCTGATACCAATCGTGCATGGAATGCCGGGGATTTCATGATTTCGCTCGCAAATCCGTCGGGAGCGAAACTGATCCGGGACTGAAGTCCCGTAGATCCCCTATCGATTGTCGTGCCTCCCGGCAGCGCTGTACATGCGTCTAATGTGGTAGACAGCCAGGGTTTCGAAATGCCGGGCCCAGTACCGGCCCCCGGCGTACTATTGAGACGGGATGCGGTGAATGATTCGTTCAATCAATCGATGGAGCATGATTCTTGCGCTGGCTTTGATTTTGCGACCGGCCCTCGGGCAGGACAAAGACTCCTTCACGCCCATGCCGATGGATGCCGGCTTCGGCCCCATGGATATCACCCCTCCCACCACGCCCCCTGACGAGATCATTCAGAAGTTTGCGGCCAAGGAAAGCGAATTCCAGGAAGCCCTGAACCACTACACCTACCGCCGCGTCGCCCGCGTTCAGACGGTCGACGACGACAACAAGGTGGATGGCGAGTGGTACGAAGTCGACGATGTCATCTTCGACCCCTCGGGCAAGCGCACAGAAAAGGTGGTCTTCGCGCCGGGCAGCACTCTTGAGCGGGTCATGATGACCCCGTCCGATCTTCAGGACATCCAGCGCGGCTACCCCTTTGTCCTCACCGCCGAGGATATCGGCCAGTACAACGTGAAATATGTGGGCCGGCAAAAGGTGGATGAGGTCGATTGCTACGCCTTCGACGTCAGTCCCAAACAGATCGCCAAGGGCAAGCGCTACCTGCTGGGCCGGATCTGGGTCGACACCACCGATCTCCAGATCGTGGTCACCAACGGCAGGATGGTCCCCGACGATACCCGCAAGGGAAACGAGGATCTGCATCCCCCCTTCATGACCTGGCGGCAGCAGGTCGACGGCCACTACTGGTTCCCCGTTTACACCAAGGGCGAGGGAATCCTCCACTTTTCCGGCGGCCATGGCTACGTCTCTGAAGACGTGCACATGCGCGACACCATCAAATACACCGATTACAAGCGCTTCGGCTCCACCTCCAAGATCATTTACAACGGCCAGGAGATTCCCCCCGCGGACTCGAAGCCGCCCACCCCGCCGCAAAAGCCCCACTAGCGAGTGCCCTGTTCTCCAAAGTTCGCTTCTTAATTCGAGCTGTCATCCTGAGCAGAATTTGGCCGTTTTACGGCCAAATGGAGTCGAAGGACCTGCGGTTCGGGAGCCCATTGTTGAAACGAATTTCGAGGACACCTTACTAGCGATAAGACTCCCCACATCTGGTTCTGCTATGGCCGCGCCAGTATCTCGAGAGTTGAGCCCGCTTTCTGGATTTTCGAGATAGTCAGGTTTCAATCCATTCTCCCTTGGATCGGAAGATTATCTAAACGATGAGCCATGACGATGAGAGAGATAGCGCTCCAAGGCAATTTCTGCTCTGAAGTTCGCGCATCTACAGGTATGACAACGGCATTATCGGGCGTGATTCCTTTTTCTGCGAACTTCAGAATGAGTCTATCTATTTGACTCCGGAACCGGACATTGAATGAACTGCTAAGTTTTGTCCGCCACTCGCCGCGCAAGCGAATCGCATCTCTCTTTTGGGAATCTGATCCCCGATGATCTATCGGCGGAATATCCTCAAAGTTGGCGAGAAATTTAAAGATATCTTTCGCGATTCTAAATGCAGTTAACTGAAGCGGACAAAATAGATCTGCGATTTCCGGATTTTCAGGAATGACAAGCAGATCGTGCTCATTGCAAATTGCCGTATGTTCGTTCTCGTGATCATAGGAATAAACTACTTTTAGCTGTTTTTCTAAACCGCTTGCTGGATCGTATCCATCAAACAGGTGCGCGTTGACGCGCACATATAATGCATCAGTTGCATGCTTGAGTAGATACTTTTCTACGCGGCCAATTGACTTTTCTGCGCCGTATTCCGCCGAAAGGATCTTCAGTTTATATTCGGGCGTTTGCGCTGAAGGGGAAGAGGTCTGTTCAGGGTATAAGTGGGCGCTAATTCCGAAAATCCATTGGCCCCACTTCCACCGCAAGATAAAAGACACAAACAAATAGACAGCTGATATGAGAGCCGCAATATAGAGACACTCGGCCACCGTGGGATGGTCCGTCGCCCAATTTGGATGACCCTGGAGATAACCAGCAAAGGCGACGCTCACGACCGTACCCGCACCTCTTCCAAGTGGCGCATTGTTTTTAGAAGGCATGGCTCCTAGTCCCTCTGGTGACCGAGCCGGCAAAGACTTGAATGGAAATCAGGTTGCGCTCTAAGCCACGGTCTAAGCATAAGGCAGCCCCCGCCGCAACGTGTGTGTCAAGCGTATCCTTGCCGCGGTAAGTCATTCATTCGCAGAAATGCTGTCATCCTGGGCAGATCCGGCCTCCACCCCCTCAGAGTGCGTCCGATCAAGTCCGTCCCATTTTGACCCAGCCTGTTTGCTGTCCCGAAACGAAACCCGCCCCCCGGGCGCGGTCCGAATTGCCACAAGTCCGCCCCTGATCCGGACTAGGCTTTTATGCATGCAACAGGCCGCCGAATCTTCAGTTGCCGCTTCCAGCTTTGCGGGCTTCCTCGCCTCGCTTGCGGTCCCGCCCGAGCCTGCCGGCCCGGAGTGGAACGATGACCAGCTAGGCGACGACGTCGCCACCCTCAGCTACGAACCGGCTCTGCGGACCCATCCACAGTTTCGGTCCTCTGCGTCCGATCAGGAATCGGCCTCAGGCTCTAAAAGCCAATCTCCCCCGGACCGCGGCGTGTCCGCTCCCCCCGAACGCAGCCTGAAGCGCGCCAGTATCACCATCCGCCTCACCGAGCCGGAATGCGCGCAAATGCGCCGCCGCGCCGCCGAAGCCGGCCTGACCGTCTCATCCTATCTGCGCTCCTGCGCGTTCGAGGTCGAAACCCTCCGAACCCAGGTCAAGGAGACGCTCGCTCACCTGCGAGAGCCCGCCCCTGCCCCGACGGCGATCCTTCCGTCGAGGCAGAAGCCCTGGTTCCATTTCTGGTCGCGGCGAGCCCGTGCTGTAAATCGACCCTAATTGTTGATCGTCGCAGGCGTTCCGTCGATCTTGGTTAAGGTTACGGAGATCGGTTCCTTGTACGTGCAGGCCAGGTCATTCAGGAAGCGCAACGCGACTTCTTCCCCGAGCAGGATCGAAGAGTCGGTGTCGCTGCGCCAGTGAATCCCTCCGTGGATTCCATGCCCAAAGCTGATGTTGTGCGCCAGCTTGTGCAGTTCGCCCTTCAGCTTCAGAGGACCCGCGGCCCCGGTTCCGGGCTGGCCCGACCACGGCAGAAGAGACGTTCCGTCATAGCTCGGCATCACCGGATGTGCGAACACATAGTTGTCGGCATCGTAGAAAAACTTGAGCGCCGTAATGCACGCTCCCGCCACGGTGCCGTGTCCGGTGGGATAGGCCGGGTGGGTCGGCGAACCCTCCGGAAATGGTTGTGAGAGCAGGTAGCTCTTGTTTTGAGAAAAGCTGGCCTGGAGCGCGTTCGAGTTGAATACGAAAGGATCCGGCGCGGCATCGAAGCTGTCGCCTTCGTTGATGAAGTGCACCAGGCCCGCGCCCGCTTCCGGCCGATGGCGAAGGTGCACCACCCACTTCTGGTACCACACCGCATTCAATGCGCATTTGGCCACCTCGGCAAGAACCGACGCAATGTCGGGACCGCCAAAGGTTCCAAACGGCTTCTGGACCTGGGCCGTTGCATAGGGTCCTGTCGGGTTGGCCCCGACTCCCAGCGATTGCAGCACCAGGTATGCCGTAAAGTACGCCTGGTACAGCTCATCGACGTGGGTCCATGCCGCGAACCCGCGGCCATTGTGCAGATAGCGGGGAATCGATTCCGGCTGGTTGGTAAAGCCGCTCGCTCCGCCTTGTTGAACAAGGAACCACGATTTCGGGTCCGTCATGTAATCGATCCCCGCGCGATACGTGACATAGCGCTGGTCGAAGGGCGCGGCGCCGAAGTTCGTCGGTGTAAGCAACAGCTGCGAGACATAGGGTCCGACCGTCTCACCCGGGAAATGGCCGCGGAAGAGAAGCTCGGCGGTGACCCGGCCGGTCCCGTCTTTCGGCCCCTGATACTGCGGGGCGCTGGTGAGCTCGTCGGCGGCATCCCGGGCCACGGAACTGTTCGGATAATCCGTAAAAGCCACATCGCGGAGAAGCGAGCACCAATACAACTCAACCAGTTCGGTGGCGTATCGCGGGCTGCTGACCGCGGGCGGCGCCAAAACGGAAGGGGTGCCGAAGGCACTGCTGTCGGCCCCGCAGAAAACCCGGGCGTACGCTCCCATCGGTCCGTTCTGTCTGGCCGTGCCCCCCTTGGGCACCAGTTCAAAGTCCGAGAATATGCCGGTGCTGATCGCGTTCTGGAATTTGGCAAACGCGCCCAGATCGACCTTGCAGTGGCCGGCTTGTCTGATTCCTTTCGAGTAGGAACCGCACTTGTCTCCCAGGGTCAGATCGCCGTTCACGGGGTGCGGTTCAGATGCTGTAAGCGCCTGCGACGTGGCGGTGTTGAAGCGGCGGGTGAAGTTATCGAGCAGGCGGGGATCAGTCACCGCCGCCGGCAGGCAGGGAGGAGGTGCAGAGTTGCTGCATGAGCTTGCCATTTGTTCTCCTTTTCAGTTCAAGTTTTTCCAGCGATCCAACTGCAATCCCTTGATCGTCGTCGCTGAGCAAATCCACCTGAACGGCTCGATCGACGCGAGGGCCGCGGAAGGGGACTCTCAGGCTCGGTGTCGCCTGAGGCCTCTGATCGCATAAGCGGGAGACAGATCGGAAATGTGACACAAAGATATGAAGATGAACAGGCCGTCATCACAGCACGGACCCGCTACTCCACCTCGAGCACCAGGCACTTCAGGTATTCGGTCTCGGGCAGATTCAGCACCACGGGGTGATCGGGCGCCGCCCCGCGCCGTTCAAGCAGCCGCACCCGGCGATGCGAATCGGCGGCCGCCGAGGCCACCGTCGCCTCGAGGTCGGCCCAGCCTACGTGGTGCGAGCAGGAGCAGGTCGCCAGCAGGCCACCCGGCCGGGTCATCTTCAGTCCTCGCAGATTCAGCTCTTTGTATCCCCGCAGAGCCCCCTCGACGGCCCGCTTCGTCTTGGCGAAGGCCGGCGGATCGAGCACGATGGCATCGAACTGTTCTCCTGCGGCCGACCAGTCGCGCAGAATCTGAAACGCATCCCCCTCTACCCAGTCCACCGCGCCGCTCAGCTTGCTCCGGTTGGCCAGCAGATTCTCTTCCGCCACCTCCAGCGATGCGCGCGAAGTATCGATCCCCGTCACCCGCGCGCACGCCCGGGCCAGGTGCAGCGCGAATCCGCCCTGGTAGCAGCACACATCCAGGGCG
>DASXGD010000401.1:0-9605 GCA_036489245.1 Occallatibacter sp.
ATTGAGCGATTGAGTCCGGACGACCAGCGCCTGCTCGAGGCGGGAAGCCTGATCAACGTGGCATTTCCGGCCTGGGCAGTGGCGGCGGCGCTTGAGGAAGACACGCCGGAGATCGAAGAGGCCTGCGATCAACTGGCGCACAGGCTGCATTTTGTTCGCTGCGCCGGCCAGGATGAGCTGCCCGACGGTACGCGCTCAGCGTTCTACGTCTTCGTTCACGGCCTCTATCGCGAAGTTCTCTATCAGCGTCAGTCCGTATCGCGGCGGGCGCGCCGGCATATGCGCATCGCGGAGCGGCTGGGGGAACTTTTCGCCGGACGCGAAGCCAACGTGGCCCAGGAAATGGCCATGCACTATGAGGCCGCGGGGAATTGGTCTCGAGCCGCAAGCGTTCTTCGCTCGGCGGCCGGGCAGGCACGGCAGAGGCGCGCCCATGGCGAAGCCGCGGCGCTGCTCGAGCACGCATTGCGCGCTGCTGAAAACCTCAGCGACGTGGAAGCCGGGGTGGCGCGGGAAATTCGTTCCGACCTGGTGGCCGCGCGCGAGTCGATGCAGGCCTCCATCGCGCAGCATGGCGTGACCGAAAAAGTTTAACGATTTCTGGATGGAAACTTAACACCTTCATTTTTGTTGATCGCTAGTGTGTCCTCTGTAGCGCGGAGGTCACACACATGCGATTCAAATCCATTCTGACGGCGATCGTTATCACCGCGGGCGGCCTTGCCACCCACACCGCAATGGCGGAAACAACCCTCAAGGTTCCCTTCAGCTTCACCGTCGCCGGCCAGAGCATGCCTGCCGGCACGTACTCGGTTTCAAAAGACACCCTTCACAATCTGGTGACCCTCAAGTCCATGGACGCATCCAAGACGTTTTCCGCGGTGCTGGTTCCCGGCGACCCGTCTCCCAACGACAGGCATGTCGCCCTCAAGTTTGATCAGTCCGGCAATGGCCACACCCTGAAATACATTCAGTATGGCCCGGAGACCACTTCCTCGCTGGAGCACGGGATCCGGGAACGGGGCTACGATCCCACCCGCTTGTCCCAGGGCCGCTAAACCGGCATTCCCGAGTTCGCTTTTTTTCACAGGGCTGTACCTTCCTTTTCAGGGAGGGCTCATCGCCACCACGATGACCCTCCTTTTTTTTTGTGTCAGCGAAAACCAGTCGCCGCGTCGCCGGTCCTCTCTTTCATCCCATTTCATATGTCACGTTCGGGCGTTTCCACGTCGGTGAGAAATTCTGCGTCTCTTTGTCGCTATTAGGAGTGAAGGCGCAATCACGAAATAGAACCCGCCACTCTTCACTCCGCAATCGGATTTCCTGAGAGCCGCCCGAATCCATCTGAAAACCTGCAATGAAAGAGATTGAACTATGAGAAAGACTGTGCAGTCCGCGATGCTCTTGTCAGCTTCGCTGTTCGCTCCTGTGGCTGTTTTCGCCCAGGCACCACCGACTTACGACACGTTCAGCTACTCCGCCCAGCCCAACAAGAATTTCGGCGCATACCCCATTCTCCTGGTGGAGAAAGGCGCGACCTCTTACCTCGCGTTCAACCTGTCGGCGTTTCCGGCGAATGCCGGCGTAAGCAAGGCCGTGTTGCGCCTTTACGTGGATTCCGTGGGTCAAGCCGGCACGCTCGATGCTTATGAAATCGATTCGCCGTGGACAGAATCACAGCTGACGGCCAGCAATGTGCCTGTCCTTGGGCCTTCGGCCACCGGCGGCAATCCCGTCTCAATCACCATGGCCGGCAACGGCCAGTTCTTGTTGCTCGATGTTACGCAACTGGTTCAGAAATGGCTCGCAGACACCATTGCCAATGATGGGATCGCCCTGGCCGTCACCGGCAATACCGGGGTGTTTTCTTTTGACTCCAAGGAATCGACTCTCAACAGTCATGAGCCGGAGTTACTGGTGGAGTTCAATGGTCCTCCGGGCCCGCAGGGACCGGCCGGCGCCGCCGGACTTCAAGGCCCTGCTGGACCGCAAGGTCCCGGCGGACCGATCGGCCCTGCCGGGCCCCAGGGTGCGCAGGGGCAACAAGGGCAGGCCGGCGCGGCAGGTGGGCAGGTTTGGGGCGCCAATATGACGCTGCCGTCTTCCGCCTACTCGATCATGGTCGGTTCTCCCAGTGGGCTGAGCAGCGCTCAGGATTACTTCAGCCCTCTGGCCACTGAAGCTGCCGGCATCCCGGTTCCGCAGAACTGTACGGCGACGAATCTAAGGGTCACAGTGATCGGCGCCGCAAACACTTCGCAGGCGACCATCGGTATTACCACAACCACCGATCTTTCCGTCGCAGGGATATTTCCCACGTCCCTGCAGTGCACGGTGACTGCCGCCAATGGCAATCCGGTTTCGTGTACGTCGGCCGGCTCCGCGCCATTCACGACGTCAGACTTTTTGATGCTGGCGGCCTCCTTCGTTACCAACCCGCCGGACTTTGCCAATGCCCACGTTTACACCAGCTTCGTTTGCCAGTAGACGCCGGACACCATTTGGGCGCGCTCTACGATAGCGCGCCCAAATGCGCCAGGCTCATGACGCTTTCGGATGATCCCCTCAGCGCCAATCAATCTTCTCCGAGGTTGAAGGCGCTCGATTTTTTGTAAAGACCACGTATCCGGCCCTTCGGCCAATTTCCTTGGCTCTCGACACAGGTGTCCGGATCGGCAGCATTCTCCCGCTTTCGGCGAATAACCTATCCTTGGTTTTAAGAAATCGGTACTATGTTTCCGTGTAACGATCCGCCGGCGGATCGCACTACACCAATGGTCCCGGGCTCAGCGGTCTTTCGGACGTTCGAAAGCGAAATGACAATCCTGGCTTGCCTGCGAGATGCAGCCCGCGATCGAAGCCTTGCCTTTCTGCCAATCGAATCAGCCTGCCGCTTCTGAAGAGCACCCTTTCGGAGGAAATTCATGCGTGTGTCCAGTTCCTGCAAATTCGCTGTTCTGACCCTTGCCTTGGCGATACCCTCATTCCTGTTTGCCGACTATACCTACCAGGAAACGACCCAGATCACGGGCGGCTCTGTCCTGAGCATGATGAAATTGGCGGGCACGTTCAGTTCGCAGGCGCGAAAAGCCGGTGAACCGGTTGTCTCCACCGTGTATATCAAGGACAATCGCATGGCCAGAGTCTCTTCCGACAGCATCGAGATCATCGATCTCGATAAGGAGACCATTACGAATGTCGATGCGCTGAAGCACACCTACACGGTGATGACGTTCGAGCAGATGCGCCAGCAAATGCAGCAGGCGCGCCAGGAGTTGCAGAAGAGGCAGGCGGAACATGGGAATAGCGCTCCGGCGCCCAATCCGGATGCCAACGACGTCAAGATGAGTTTCGATGTGAAGGTACGCAAGACCGGGGCCGAGAAGCAGGTCAGCGGGCTGGATTCAAAAGAAGCCATTCTGACCATGACCATGAATGCCACCGACCAGAAGACGCAGCAGACCGGCTCCATGGCGATTACCAATGACATGTGGATGGTGCCGGCAATCCCGGGGTACGAGCAGGTACGCGATTTCTACAAGCGGATGGCGGAGAAAATGGGACCGGAGGCGGCCGGCCTGGGCATGGACTTCGGGAAGGCGCTGGTTCAGAATCCGGGCGCCGGCCAGGCCCTGGAAGATATGGGCAAGGAGATGCAAAAACTTGACGGAGTGCCGGTGATGCAGATCATGCGCATGGGAACGACCGCCAACGGTCAGCCATTGCCCGCAGCTTCTGAAGCGCCGCTGCCCCCCGACGCCACTCCCGCGATGCCCAGTGCCGGCGACGTGGCCAAACAGAGTGCCGCCTCCGCCCTGGCCAGCCACTTCGGCCTCGGAGGTTTCGGCCACAAGAGCAGCAAGAACGATCCGCCGCCCGCCAATCAGAATTCCAACCAGAATTCGACCACTCCGCCGCCCACGGCCGCCATCCTGATGGAATCGCAGACCACGACTTCGAAGTTTTCGTCAGATCCCGTCGATGCCTCGCACTTTGATGTGCCCGCGGGCTACAAACAGATCCAAACGCAGATGGAGAAGCACTAGGCACTCTCGAGCCCGAGGGCTCCCTCGGGCTGAGATTTCATTGCGGTTTTGCCTATTGCGGTCCGGGGGGCTCGGGGATCGGATCCCACCCGGTATCGGGATCGTAGATGGTCATCGCGGATGCGGCCTGGGCGGTGTTTGTGCCCAGGTCCTTCTGCAGCAGCAGCCCGTCCTGATTGGTGATGAAGGTCATAATCCCCGAGTCGCCGTAGGACGCCGGATATGCAACGAAAGCGAAGCCGCCCACCATCTTTCCGTTGACTACGTAGTCCTTCGCGCCCCCAGGGGCTTTGGCGCTTTGTCCCGTCAGTATTTTGAACAAATAGCCGTGGAACGGAGTGGGTCCGTTGGCGTTCTTGGTGTAGCCTTCGGCGGCTGCCTGGGTCACCCGCGGTCCGAGAGGGCTCTCGGGCTGGCCGTTGTCCGACTTCCAGTACAGGCCGTTCTGCTTGCCGGGGTCGCTGATGAATTTGAGCGCAAATTCCCCTTTGGCGGCGCCATCGTGTGGCTGCGCATGGTACTGGCCCTCGGCGTCGACCAGCGCATTGCAAACGTCGATCACGGCCAGTTCATTGCGGCCGATACGGCGATTCAGAATCTCGTTTTTTCCTGCCGCGGTGTCAAAGAGCCACTGTCCGCTCGAGTTCTTCTTCAGCGGAATGGGAAACGGGAAATTGTCGGCACCTACCAGGAGGGTCCGGGAGCCATCCTTCATCTTGCGCCAGCGATGCATCACGCTATACTCCGCCGTGAAGCTTTGAAGGGCATTCTTGTCCTGCACCGGATCGCCGGAGTAGAGGAGTTGTTTCGCATCGGGGCCGAAGATGGCCATGAGCTCGTCTTGATTGCCTGACTTCGCCGAGGCTTGCACCGCATCCCCTGCTTCCTCCGGAGTGGCAAACGCTGTTGGGGTCGAAGCGGTTTCAGTTTTGTGGCACGAGGCAAGCGGAATCGCCAGCGCCAAAATTACAAGCCGGCCTGCAACTTCAAACTTGAGGAGTTTGCGCGACATCGGATCCCTCCAGAGTGTGTGGCCGCCGCCATGTTGAGCGGCGTGAATGGGTAAAAAGTTCTATTCGCGCCTGTGTAGCTGGTTCATCGGCGGCGGCCACCGCCGCCGCGGCTTTCAGAGCCGCGAGCACTCTCCGACCTGGATTGCCACCCTCCGCCTCCACCTCCCCCAAAGGCCGATGAGCCGGATTTTTCCTGGCCTCCCCATCCCCGGGATTCAGCCGATTGGGAAGAGAGGTTTTTGTTGGCGGACTGGGAGGAGATGTTCCTGTCGCTTGGGGTTCCCTGGGTTTGCGACCACCCGCTCCCGGAGTTTTTGTATACATTGCCATTGGCCGCCGCGTACTTGTCGCCATTGGCAGCCTGGCCGGCGGCGTAGTTGCCGTTTACGCCGGAAGAAGCAGCCGCCCGCCCGCCGTCCGAGGTCTGGATGGATCCCGTGGTCCCACGGGCGTTCGACTGGTGCTGGGTATAGGCGGTCTCGCCGTTCTTGCTGATCGTCGAGGCCCCCGCGCTCCCATAGGCGTTCGAGCCCTGAACCGTCGAAGCGGATGCTCCGGTGCGCGGATTGTAGGCCTGGCCGGCGGCAGCACTTCCATAGGCCCCGGTCGCCGACGCGCCACGGGCGTAGGTCCCGGTCGACGGGTTATAGCCCCTGCCGGCTTGCGCGGCGCCGTTGGGACCATACCTGGTGGCGCTGGATCCGTAGTAGCCGCCGTGCCAGGCGGCGTTCCCGTGGTAAGCGCCGCCGCGATACACCACCGTTGTGCTGTGCCAGTTGGTGTTCCAGGAGCTATAACCCCATCCGCAGCAACTATTGTTGATGGCCGCGCCGACGGCGATGCCCACGCCAAATGCCAGCACGCTGGCGGCCACCATGTCTCCAGTCGAGTAACCCGGCGGCTGGTAGGGAGTTCCGTAGACCACGGTTGGGTTGTATTGTGGGACGTAGACGACTTGCGGATTCGCAGGTTGAATCACGATAACCTGCGGCGACTCCTGTGTGACTGTGATCTGCGAGCCCGATTTGAGGTTTCCGGCTGCTTTTGCCTGGGCGCGCAGGACCTGGACCGCCGCCATCACGTCCGCACCCTGGTTGTGGTAAGCCTCTCCCAACGACGAAGTCCAGCTCAGGTTTTTCGCCAGATTATCCATGACCGATGGGAACTGGGTGAGCGCTTTCACGCTGGGGTCCCAGGGCTGCTTATCGACGGCCTTCATCAGAGCATCGCCGGTGAGTTGCTTATTCTGCTGGAGCCATCCGTCCGCAGCCTCTATCTGGTCGGGAAATGTGGCAGCGCCAAGAACCTGGGCCACAAGGGCGTCGGGATACAACGCGATGGGTGCCACCAATTGCTGCAAATCGTTCGCGGCGAGTGGAGCAGCCTCGGACGCCGCGTCGTCTGCGGCCGGTTGCTGGGCCTGGGCTTCCCATTGCAGAGTGGTGAGGGCGAGCAGGAGTGATAACCCAACTGACAAAAGCTGTTTGGCGAAGGTCCTCATCATGGTTGGCTCCCTTTGCAGACCGAACTGGCCCGAAATGACGATAGGAGGGCCAATCGAGAGACACAACTCGCAAAACTCACAGGCGGCCGCATTTCGCAGGGCAGCTTCAGAATGGTAATTTTCCTTTGGACTGGTTTGGACGGCGACCGGGGGCCATTCCATCACCGCCGGACCTCGAGGAGATGACATGATTCGAACCGTCCTCCTGAGCTTCATCCTGACCGCGCCTGTCTGGGCGCAAAACCGCGAACTCGATTTGCAGCCGACCGATGGATGGGTAGATACCGGTATCGACCTGAAGGTGGGAGATACGGTCAAAATCACCGCCGCGGGCCAATTGCAGTACACCAATGCGCACCAGCCGAACGGACCCGAAGGACTGCCACGCGGCTTTGCCGACCTGGTGCGGGTCTTTCAGTTGAATGAGACGGGCCGCGGAACCCTGATTGGGCGGATCGGCTCCGGTGATGCGGACCGGCCGTTCCTGGTGGGGGCCTCACTTTCCCGGCAGGCGCTTGTTGCCGGACACCTGTTCATTGCCATCAACCAGTCATCGATGGACCAGGCAACCGGTTCTTACCATGTGACCGTTGCGCGCACCGCCGCGCCGGCCACCGTGGCGGCGGAAGTGAAGGTTCCTTCGTTTTCCCAGGGCTTGCTCGATTCGATTCCCACAAGAGTCAGCGATCCGAACGGAGCACCCGGCGACCGGGTCAACTTCATCCTTATCGGATCGCAGGAGCAGGTGCAGGGGGCGCTCAAGGCCGCGGGATGGGTGGTCGTGGATCGTACGAACCAGGATGCGATTCTCAGCGGGCTTCTGGCATCATTGTCGAAGCAGTCCTACGTCACCCTGCCCATGAGCGAACTCCGTCTCTACGGGCGGGGACAGGATTTCGGGTACGCCCAGGCTGACCCGCTGCGGGTGGTAGCTTCGCGTCATCATTTCCGCCTGTGGAAAGCGCCCTTCGATCTGGAAGGGCAGACGGTGTGGGCGGGAGCCGGCACGCACGACATCGGGTTTGACCGCGACCAGCGCAACAACGGAGTCACCCACAAGATCGATCCCAACACGGATGGAGAACGCGACTACATTCGCGACAGCCTTACGGAGACCGGGCTGGTGCTCAAAGCCGTGTATATGACCCCAGCCGACCCGGTATTGAAGGCGAAGACAGCGACTGGAAGCGAATTCACTTCCGATGGCCGAACGCTACTGGTCTACCTGGCGCCGGAACCCAAGTGAGCGGGCAATTGAAGAAGCAGGGCGAGCGCCGGTCGGGACCGTGCCAGTCAGTAAATTTCACCGTCTCGATGCCTTGCTTGAAAAGCCGCTTCGGGGGCATGCCCAACTGCGGTAAACTGGCCGGCATGCGGGTTTTCGGGATCGATTGTGGCACGGAGATTACGGGCTACGGTGTAGTAGAAACCTGCGAGACCGACCGCCGGCCCCGATTAATCGCGATCGCCATGGGGGAAATCCGCCTTTCCAAGACCAAAACTCTCCCCGAGCGCCTGGAACAGGTCTATCGGGAACTGACCGCCGAACTGGAGCGCTGGCAGCCCGATGCGGTCGCAATCGAAGAAGTCTTTTACTCCGTCAATGCCAAGTCTGCGCTCAAGCTGGGACAGGTGCGCGGGGTGGCCTTGCTGGCGGCGGCCTGCCGGCGGCTCCCCATTGCCGAATATGCGCCACTGCGGATCAAGTCGAGCGTCGTAGGCTACGGCCTGGCCAGCAAGGAACAGGTGCAGTTCATGGTGGCGCGGCTGCTGGAGCTCTCCCAGCTGCCCGAACCGGCGGATGCGGCTGACGCGTTGGCCATCGCCATTTGCCACATCCACACCGCGCAGACGCTTGCTCTGCAGGGGGCGGGCCGATGAAGGCTCTAGTCCTGGCACTTGCAGCCGCGGCGTTTGCGATGCCGGCCCATGGGGAGCAAGGCCCGGTGTTGCGCATCGACTTCTCGAATCCCGGTCTAACCCCATCCCAGTGGACCCTCGAATTTCGCCCCGACGGCAACGGTCACTTTCACTCCGTGCGGGGTGCCGCTAAGTCGCAGGATTTCAAAGTCCTCGAACCGCCGAATATCGATCGCGACATCCAGGTGACCGCGAAATTTGCCGAACACGCCTTCCAGGTGGCCCACCGGCACAAGTTGTTCAACTCGGGATGCGAGAGCCATTTGAAGGTGGCGTTCCAGGGCACGAAGAAGCTGACCTATACCGGCCCCGACGGCGAAGGATCTTGTGAATTCAATTATTCAAAGGATGCCGAGATCCAGTCGCTCGGAGACTCGCTGATCGCCGTGGCCACCACCCTCATCGAGGGGGCGCGGCTCGAAGCCCTGCTGCAGCACGATCCCCTCGGCCTGGACCAGGAGATCCAGAATGTACAGGAAGCGGCAGGGGACGGGCGCGCGCAGCAGATCTGCTCCATCCGCGACATTCTGGAGCGCCTTTCGGAGGATACTGCCGTCATGGAGCGGGTTCGGAAGCGGGCCAGGGCCCTGCTCGCCCGGGCCGATGAATAAAGGCGCCGAAGCGTCCGTCTTAGACGCGACTTTTCATGTTCTTGGAGTGTCTTATCAATGTAGGTGGGGTTTTACGAAGCACGCAAGGGGGTGGACCCCATGAAACGAATGAACAAGGCTTTGGTTGGGTACGGAAGAGGAATCCTGGGGTTGGCGGCGCTGGCGTTGGGGACGCTCGCACTTGGTCCAAATCTGAGGGCAGAGGACACCGATGCTTCGCAGGCGGCTCGCGCTGTCCGGCTTAGCAATGTTGAGGGGGAAGTGCACCTGTCCCAGGGAAACCAGACTCTGGCCGATCAGGCGGTAGCCAATACGCCCCTGTTTGAAGGAACCACCATCAACACGGGCAACGACGGACGGGCAGAAATCCAGTTTGAGGACGGCAGCGTGGCCAGGATTTCGCCGCAGAGTTCGCTCACTCTGGCGCTGCTGCGCGGGTCGGCTTCCGGCGGCGACCGCGACGCGGAACTCCAACTCAACAGCGGCCTTGGGTATTTCGAGCTCCAGGGCG
>DASXGD010000413.1:0-4178 GCA_036489245.1 Occallatibacter sp.
GCGCTTCTTCTGCTTCCTGTCGCTGTTCGCCGGGGCGATGCTGGGGGTGGTGATTGCGAACAGCCTGCTGCTGCTGTTCATGTGCTGGGAACTGGTGGGGCTCACGTCGTATCTGCTGATCGGGTTCTGGTATCAAAAACCCTCGGCTGCCGCGGCGGCAAAGAAGGCGTTTCTCACCACGCGGGTCGGCGATATTTTCTTTCTTCTGGGAATTGTCTGGTTGTTCGCGCAGACGGGGACGCTGCTCTTCTTCAACAATGGCGCAGGAGCGCTCGAGCCGGATGCGCTCATCGGATTGCTGGCGGCGCACGCGGGATGGGGATTGTCGGCGGCCGGCGCTATCGGCCTGCTGATCTTTGCGGGCGCGGCGGGCAAGAGCGGCCAGTTTCCACTGCACGTGTGGCTGCCGGATGCGATGGAAGGGCCCACGCCGGTATCGGCGCTGATTCACGCGGCGACAATGGTTGCGGCCGGCGTTTACCTGGTGGCGCGCGTGTATCCGCTTATGGCGGCGGGTGGAAGCTTGTCGCAGGCGGGCAGCACGACAGTCGCGCTGACGGTGGTGACATGGGTGGGTGCGGGGACCGCCGTGTTTGCGGCGCTTATCGCTGTTGCGCAGAACGATATCAAGCGCATCCTGGCTTATTCGACGGTTTCGCAGCTTGGCTACATGATGGCGGGCCTGGGCATGGGCGGCGTCGCAGTGGGCATGTTCCACCTGATCACGCATGCCTTCTTCAAGGCGCTTCTCTTCATGGGCGCGGGTTCGGTGATTCACGGCTGCAATGAGGAGCAGGATATCCGGCGCATGGGCGGCCTGCGGAAGGAGATGCCGGTCACGTTTGCGACCTACGCCATCGGCATGCTGGCATTGAGCGGTTTTCCCCTTCTGTTTTCGGGCTTCTGGAGCAAAGACGCGATTCTCGAGTCGGCGCTGCATTGGCATCCGAGCAGCGGGCCGTTTTACCTGCTGGCGTTCGGCGCCATGCTGACAGCGTTCTACATGACGCGCCAGGTCTGCTACGTATTCTTCGGGAAATATCGCGGGCATGGGCACGCGCATGAGAGCCCGCGCGTGATGACCATGCCGCTGGCGATCCTGGCATTCTTCGCCGTTGCGCTGGGCGTACTTGGAACTCCTGCGTGGCCGTGGTTCCGCGCTTTCCTTGATGGTCATGCAGCGGCGCTTGAGATGGGCAAATTCGCTGAGCCGGAATTCTGGTCGCTATTGGCCATCTCGGCGACGGTGGTTTTTCTCGGCTTGTTTCTGGGGTGGTGGCTCTATGACACCAAATCGCCTCAACCCGAAGGGCCCGATGCGCTGGAGAGGGTTGCGCCCGCCGCCTGGGGATGGCTGCGCGACCGCCTTTATATCGACGAGATTTACGGGGTGACGGTGATTGCGTTCTATGGCTGGTGGGCCGGCGTGGCGGACTGGCTGGATCGGCGCGTGTGGGGCGGAGCCGTATCCGCGGTGACGTGGGCCTTCCGGGCGCTGGCGCACTTCGATCGTTTCTTCGACACGCAGTTTGTTGATGGCACTTTCGACAAGGGTTGCGAAGAACTTTATAGCGGGGGAGGTCTTTTGGCGAGAGTGCAGAACGGCCGGGTGCAGACCTACCTGCGCCTGCTCGCGGTCGCGGTGGTGATGCTGGCCGCGGTCCTGATCTGGAGCAGCGCCCGATGAACGGAACGCCGAACGGAATTCCGATATTGACCTTGCTGACCGCGCTGCCCGTGGCGGGCGCGGTGATTGTGCTCCTGTCAGGGAAACATGCGCGGGCGGTGGCGATGATTACGGCGCTGGCCGCTACTGCGGTTGCCCTTGTGGTCTGGACGGACATACCTTCGAACGGGACCATGGGCCTGGTGGAACAGCACCCCTGGGTTCCGTCGCTGGGCATCGAGTATCACCTCGGGGTGGATGGGCTGGGAGCGCTGATGGTGGTGCTTTCCGCACTCGTGACATTGATGTCGCTCGATGCCGCGAAACGCGTGCATCACCAGCCGAACCTCTACTTCGCGCTGGTGCTGCTGCTGGAAGCCTGCCTTTTCGGAACCTTCACCGCGTTGAATTTCTTTCACTGGTTCTTGTTCTGGGAACTGAGCCTGCTTCCGGCGTTTTTCCTGATCAAGCTTTGGGGTGGAGCGAAGCGCGGACCCGCGGCGACGCAGTTCTTTGTCTACACGATGGCCGGATCGGTGGGGCTGCTGCTGGCATTTCTGGCCGTGTTTCTCTGCACCGGCAGCATGGATTTCACGCATCTCAGCCTGCTTGCCTCGACCGGCGAACTGGAGCAGGCTGTAGCGCAAAATCTGCATTATGGGCACGTGATGATGTGGCTTGCCGGGGGTGTGCTGGTTGGGTTCGCAGTGAAAGTGCCGCTGATGCCGTTTCACACCTGGCTGCCGGCGGCGTATAGCGAAGCGCCCTCGCCGGTGACCATGCTGCTGACCGGCACGATGTCGAAGATGGGCGTGTACGGCCTGCTGCGGATCGCGCTGCCGATGTTTGGACCCGAGGTCGCGCGCATGCGGACTCCGCTGCTGGTGCTGGCGGTGACGACTGTGGTCATGGGGGCCTGGGCGGCGGCAGCGCAGAAGGACCTGAAGCGCGTGTTCGCCTACTCGTCGGTGAATCACCTGGGGTATTGCCAGCTGGGCATCGTCGCGCTGGCCGTGCCGGCAACGAATGTGGCGGTGCAGACCAGCCAGGCGGCGGCGCTGAACGGCGTGATCCTGCAGATGTTCAACCATGGCATCACGGCGGCGGCGCTGTTCTGGTTCATCGCCATGATGCAGGAACGGAGCGGCGGCATTCGCGGCATCGACGACTTTGGCGGATTGCGCAAGCCGGCTCCGGTGTTTGCCGGACTGATGGGCATCGCGCTTTTCTCTTCGCTGGGTTTGCCGGGCCTGAATGGATTTGTGGGCGAGTTTCTGATCTTCCGCGGTGTGTTTCCACTCGCATGGGTGTCGGCGACGGTATCCGTGCTGGGATTGCTGGTGACGGCTGCCGTGATCCTGACGGTAATTCAAAAAGTCTTTACGGGCCCGACGCCGGAGCGATGGGCTGCTTTCCCTGACATGCATACCGGCGAGCGGATGGCGATGGCGCCGGTGATCGGACTGATGCTGCTGATTGGCCTCGTGCCGCAACTGATTGTGGATAGCGTGAACCCAACCGTATTGAACCTGCTGGCTCACTGGAGATTTTAATGTTGGCGTGGACGATCTATCTCTCGTTTGCCGGCGCGTTGGTGGAGGCGCTGCTGCCGAAGGGCAGAGCGGGACTCGCGCGCGGACTCGCGCTTGTCGTGGCAGCGGGCGGCCTGGCGATCGCTGCGTTTGGATTTGCAGCCGGTGCGGGTCACGGTCGCGTGCAGATCGTCGATGTGCCGTGGGTGCCCTCGATGGGCATTCACTACACGCTGGCCGCGGATGGGATCAGCCTCGTGCTGGTTTTGCTCACGGGCCTGGCGGCGGTGGCCGGAGTGCTGTTCAGCTGGAACATCGAGCTGCGCGTCAACGAGTTCTTTGCGTTTTTCCTGGCGCTCATCGGCGGCGTGTACGGTGTCTTCTTAAGCTTCGACGTTTTTCTTCTGTTCGTGTTCTATGAAATCGCAATCGTGCCCAAGTACTTCTTGATCGCTATCTGGGGATCGACCCGCCGCGAATACGCGGCTATGAAGCTGGCGCTCTACTCGTTCGCCGGCTCGGCGATGGTGCTGATCGGGCTGCTGGCGGCTTATGCCACGGCCGGCAGCCACTCGACAGGCCTGGTGCAACTGGGCCGGGCGGGTCTTCCGGTGCATTTCCAGATGTGGGCGTTCCCGCTGGTGTTTGTGGGATTCGCGATTCTCGCCGGCATGTGGCCATTTCATACCTGGGCGCCCACTGGCCACGTGGCTGCGCCCACCGCTGCGTCGATGCTGCTGGCGGGCGTGGTGATGAAGCTGGGCGCCTACGGTTGCCTGCGGGTTGCGATGTCGCTCTTCCCGCATGGCATGGACCCGTGGGGATTTTCATTCATCGGCATCGGATCGTGGCGCGACGTGTTCGCCGTGCTGGCCGTGATTGGCATTGTCTATGGTGCGCTGGTGGCCCTGGTGCAGAGCGATTTCAAATTTGTCATCGGCTACTCCAGCGTGAGCCACATGGGATTCGTGCTGCTGGGG
>DASXGD010000435.1:0-8895 GCA_036489245.1 Occallatibacter sp.
GATCTCAGCTCGTTCTATCTCGACGCGCTGAAAGACCGCATGTACACCTTCGCGCCCACGAGCCTGGAGCGCCGGTCTGCGCAGACGGTGCTGTGGAAGATCACCGAGGTGCTGGTGCGGCTTGTAGCGCCGATACTCAGCTTCACGGCCGACGAGGTGTGGGAGTATCTGCCCCCCGTCGAAGGCCGCGAGATCAGCGTGCACCTGGCTCTGTTTCCAAAGCCGGAAGATGTGTACGCCGAGGCGCCGGCGAATCTGCTGGCGGAGTGGAAGCAGATGTTCGCGGTGCGGGATGAAGCGCTTCGCGTCCTCGAGGATGCACGCCAGGGCAAGCGGATCGGCAAGGGCCTGGAAGCGGATCTGGAGATTGCCGCGTCGGGCGATCTGCTGGCATTGCTCAGGCGCCACGCCGGCGGCCTGAAGGAATTCCTCAATGTATCGAGGGTTTCGGTAATCGAAAGCCAGGAGCCGAATGTGGTACTGGAAGTCGCAGCGGTTCCGGCGGCAGGCTCAAAATGCGCGCGCTGCTGGAACTTCATGCCCGAGGTTGGACCGTACGGCATCTGGCAAAACGTGTGCACGCGCTGCCAGTCGGCACTGCGGGAGATGAAGATTGCGCCGCCGGAACCGGTCGAGGCAGCCTCATGAGCTTTCCTCCGCCGCGGCGGCTGCCTTGGCTGCTGGTGATTTCGGCGGTCATCCTGGCTGCCGACCGCGCAACGAAAATTTGGATCGCGAGCCATATCGGCATCGGGGACGCCATCCCGGTCATCCCGGGCGTCCTGCGGCTGACCCACTGGCTGAACGATGGAGCGGCGTTCTCGCTGTTTGCCGATACCGCTTCGCCGCACACGGTCCGCTGGGCCTTGATTGCCTTCACTTGCTTCGCGGCTGTCGGGGTGCTGATCGCGCTGGTGCGCCTGGGGTCGCGCATTACGCTTGCGACCGTGGCCCTGGCATTGATCCTGGGCGGAGCGGCAGGCAATGTACACGACCGCATCGCGTACGGCTCGGTGGTGGACTTCATCGAGGTGCACATCTTCAGCTACCACTGGCCGGACTTCAACGTCGCCGACAGCTCCATCGTGACCGGCGCGTGCCTGCTGCTGCTGGATTCGCTGCTGCCCAAGAGACAGAGCGTGCCGCTCGAGGCTGCGGGAAAATAGGGGATGACTGGCGGATCGCGGAGAAGAGCATCCCTCAGGGGATGTCAGGGCTAAAGCCCTGACCTACCAGCCCTGACCTACCAGCACTGACCTACCAGCACTGACCTTGCCAGCACTGAACTGCCGGCTTCGCGAGGGCTGCGACATTCGGACCTGATCTGGCCTACAATCGCTGCGTCGAGTGGAGACGCGTTCAGACAACGCCCGCTACCTGCGGCCGGGACTCATCGGCCCAAAGAACTTCGA
The DNA here is from genome assembly GCA_036489245.1 of Occallatibacter sp. Taxonomy (GTDB): domain Bacteria; phylum Acidobacteriota; class Terriglobia; order Terriglobales; family Acidobacteriaceae; genus Telmatobacter. The sequence goes on from DASXGD010000435.1 coordinate 1,413, forward strand.
TCCCAAACGCTTTTCGGCTTCAAGAGGTTGAATGAAAGATCATGCCTGTACTTCCCTGACTCGCGCCGCCGTTGCCACTCTCGCTCTGGCCGGGGTGTTTGCCGCACACGCTCAGCGCCTGCCCGAAACGGTGCGCCCGGAACATTACGCGATCGCTCTCACGCCGGAGCTGAAGTCGGCCACGTTTCGAGGTACGGAGTCGATTGACGTGGTCCTCAAGGAGCCGAGTGCCGCGATCACGCTCAATGCCATTGAAATCACGTTCAAGTCAGTGAAGGTGACGTCCGGCGGCAGGGAGCAGACCGCCACTGTGGCGCTCGACAACGACAAGCAACAGGCCACGCTGACGGTTCCCGACAAGCTGCCCGCCGGCAAGGCGACGATCGCGATTGAGTTCAGCGGCATTCTCAACAATGAGCTGCGCGGCTTTTATCTCTCCAAGACCGCACGCCGCAACTATGCGGTCACGCAATTTGAAGCGCTCGATGCGCGCCGCGCCTTTCCCTGCTTTGACGAACCCGCCCTCAAGGCAACCTTCGATGTGACACTGGTGGTCGACAGCGGCGACACCGCCATCTCAAACACGCCCATCGGTTCCGACACGCCGGGCCCGGACGCGGGTAAACATACCCTGAAGTTCGATACAACTCCCAGGATGTCCACCTATCTGCTGGCGTTCCTGGTGGGTGACTTCCAGTGCACTGCCGGCGAGCAGGACGGGGTTGCGATCCGGGTCTGCTCGACGCCCGACAAGGTCGCGCTCACTTCCTATAGCGTGGATGTCGCCAAGTACGTTCTGCACTACTACAACAATTACTTTGGTATTCCCTACCCGCTGAAGAAGCTGGACCTCATCGCGCTGCCTGACTTCGAGGCCGGCGCCATGGAAAACTTCGGCGCGATCACGTATCGCGAAACTCTGCTGCTGCTCGATCCCAAGACGGCTTCCGTCTGGTCGAGAAAAAACGTGGCCTCGGTCATCGCCCACGAAATGGCACACCAGTGGTTTGGCGACCTGGTGACCATGCAATGGTGGAACAACATCTGGCTCAATGAAGGCTTCGCGACCTGGATGTCGAACAAGCCGCTCGAGGCCATGCACCCTGAATGGAATACCGACCAGTCGGTGGCCGCCGAGCTTGACGGAGTCTTGAATCTTGATTCTATGCCCACCACGCGCGCCATTCGCGCCAAAGCCGACACGCCGGACGAGATCAACCAGATGTTCGATGGCATATCTTACGGCAAAGCCAGCGTTGTGTTGCTGACCGTGGAGAATTACCTGGGCGAAGAGACGTTTCGGCGGGGAGTTCATAACTATCTCGCCGCCCATGTCTATGCCAACGCCACCGCTGAAGACTTCTGGGGAGCGCAAACGGCAACCAGCCACAAGCCCGCCGACAAGATCATGGAGAGCCTGGTCGTCCAACCGGGGGCGCCGATTCTCAACTTCGGCGAGCCTGCAGGGGGCAAGGTCGAAGTTGGGCAGAAACGCTTTTTCGTCAGCCCGAGCATCCAGCCCGACCCGGCCCAGAAATGGACGGTCCCCGTCTGTTTCAAGAACGGCGCAAGCGGCCAGGATTGCCAGTTGCTCGATCCCTCGGCGACTACTCTGAAAATACCGGGCGGGGGTCTGTTTTTTGCCAATGCCGGCGGCAAGGGTTACTACAGAAGCGCCTATCCCGAGGGTGCTTACACGGCGCTTGTCGCCCAGATCGAGACCGGCCTCACGCCGTCGGAACGGATCAGCCTTGTCGGCGATGAGTTGGCCCAGCTGCGCGCCAACAAAGCGACCGTCGGTGATTATCTCAACCTTGCCGCGGCGGTCCGGAGCGATCCCAATGCCGCCGTGTTCCTAACAGCGGCCGGCGGGATCGAAATCACCGTGGACCGCGTGGCCGCCACCGCGGAAGAACGCAAGGGGCTGGCTACCTGGATTTGCAGCACGTTTGGACCCCAGCTTGCCAGGCTTGGCACGCCATCGGAAAGCGATTCGCCCAATACGCGTGAACTGCGCGCACAACTCTTCAGCCTGCTCGGCTCCTATGGCAAAGACCCCGCTGTCATTGCGCAGGCAAAGGAGATTGCAGAAAAGTACATGGCCGATCCCGGCTCCGTTGAGGCGACGCTGGGCCAGATCGCACTCGCGGTCGCGGCGCGCAATGGCGACGCGGCGCTGTTTGACAAGCTGCAGAACGTCTACGAGACTTCGACCAACCCGCAGTTTCAGCAGAGTGCATTGCGGCATCTGGCCATGTTCCGAGATCCGGCACTTGTGAAGCGGGGGCTCGATTACGCCGTGTCCGGGAAGGTCCGAAACCAGGACTCGGCGATACAGGTCGCTATCGCGCTTCAGGATGTCTCCACCCGTGACCAGACATGGAACTACATCAAAACCAACTGGGACCGGGTGCAGGCCCAGTTCACAACCGCGATCGGCGCCGACGTTGTAGGCTCCACGTCTTCGTTCTGCTCCGCCGACGGCCGCGATGACGTGCAGCGATTCTTTGCCGAGCACAAGGTTGCCAATTCCAGCGTGTCATTGAAGCATGCGATCGAACGCATCAACGGGTGCATCGAGCTTCGCAAACTCCAGGAACCAAACTTGGAGAGCTGGCTGGCGGCGCAGGCGAAGTCCTAGTGTTTTGAATCTTAAGTTCATTGCATAAATCGGATGCCCGAACCGCAGGTCCTTCGACTACGTCCGCCGCGGCGGACTTCGCTCAGGATGACAGCTCATTTTTGATACGAACTTTAGCTTCGGGACACTAGTCTCCCACCGGAGTTGCCGACTCGAGGTGGATAGTAGGAACGGTTCGTGGTCTCCCACCCTTGCGACCGACCACCCCAGCGACGAAGACCTGTCGCTGGGGACCCCGGAAAATCGCAAGGATGGGGCACGGAGCATTTGTTTCATTTCAGCCTGAACTTTGTTCCTCGTCGCCGCGGATGTTATTTTCAATCCCAATATGTTGCACAGACTCGTTCTTCCTTCCGCCGCCCTGGTTCTGTATTCCGTGATAGCTCCCGCCCAGCAGAAGGCCGCTCCCGCAGTGACCCAGGCGGTGCTGGCCGGAAGACTGATCGACGTGCGCACGGGCGATGTGCGCAGCCACGCCTACATTCTGATTGCAGGCGATCGCGTGCAGTCGATTGCGGACGCCGCTCCTGCGGGCGTGCCGGTTACCGACCTGTCGAACTACACGGTGGTTCCGGGCCTGATCGACGCCCACGGGCACATTCTTTCCAATCCCACCACGCAGAACTTCGCCACTCATCTGCGCACCTCGATTCCGCAGTCGACGCTGTGGGGGGTGTATAACCTGCGCCTGTGGCTCGATCACGGGTTTACCTCGGTTCGGGACGCGTGCGAGGGGCCGTCCGATTATCCCCAGTTCGCACTGCGCGATTCGGTCAAGCGCGGCATGATCCAGGGGCCGCGGATCACGGCTGCGGGTAGTTGCGTGTCGGTGAGCGGCGGACACGGCGACGGCGCGCCCTTCCCGGCCGATCTTCAATTGCCGCACGGACAGAACGTGGCCGACACGGTGGACGATATCGATCACGTCGTGCGGCGCGACATCAAGTACGGAGCGGACTGGATCAAGCTGATGGCCACCGGGGGCGTGATGGACCCCATCTCCGACTTTCACGTGCAGGAGTTGAGCGAGGCACAGATGGCCGAAGCGGTGGAAGTGGCCCATCGGGCGGGCAAGAAGGTGATGGCGCACGCCGAGGGCGCGGTGGGCATCAAGGCGGCCGTACGAGCGGGCGTGGATTCGATCGAGCACGGCACCATGCTCGACGAAGAAGGCGCGCGCCTGATGGAAGAGCGTCACACCTGGCTGGTACCGACGCTCTACTGCTTTCAGCACGACATGGAAACCGGCCTGAGCAAAGGGCGCGACCCGGACTCATTCGCCAAGGGACAGGAGATCATGGCGGCGCAAGGGCCGGCGTTCAAGCTTGCGCTGGCGCACCACATCCGCATCGTGTATGGAGTCGATGACGCCGATGTGGACGAGTCGGTCTCGAAGGAATTTGGTGCGCTGGTGCGGGGAGGACTTTCGACGCTCGGTGCATTGCAGGCCGCCACCATCAATGCCGCGACCATGCTCGACAAGGACAAGGATGTGGGCACGCTCGAGCCGGGCCGCTTTGCCGATATCGTCGCGGTCAAAGGCGATCCGCTCAGCGACATCACGGTGATGGAGCACGTTGCGTTTGTGATGCAGGGAGGAAAGATCATCAAGGACCCGGCACATCCGGATCGCAACCCGGTAATTCATGTGCAGTGAGTCGGCGCAGGGCCGGCATCGGGATGCAGGTTCAAAGCAGTTCGGAATCGTAGCTCTTGAATAGAGCGCGCATCGCATCGGCGCTTCGATCCTGGGCGGCGTGGATGGCCTGGATGAGCTGATGAATGCGGGGTGTCATGATCAGCAGGTAGCGGACCGGCGCGGGGTCGGGATTCCAGTAGGTGTGAGGAGTGCCTCGGGGCGCCAAGACGGCGGCACCGGCGGAGGCTTCGACCGTGTCGCCGCCCACCTTCACGCACAACTTTCCTTCCAGGACGTACCACGCTTCATCGTCGTTGTGGTGCAGGTGCAGAGGAGCGATCCAGCGCGGCGAGTTGGGATCCCATCCCTGGGGCGTGCCCGGGTCGCGCCATTCAGCGATGACGAAGGAACTGTCGGCAGAACCGAGGGTTCGGCCAGCCAGCAGCTGCGCGTTGGTGGGTGAGGTCATCGGGGCGACGAGAACGTTTCGTTCCAGGTTAGAGTTTAGACTGGCTGAGCACCTTCGCGGTGCCATCCTAATCCCCTGGGAGACGCTCCATGTCCCAAACTGCTCAAGGGCCCCAAACTGGCCAAGGGTCCCAAACTGCTCAAGGAACATTTGAAGTGAAAACTGCGCCGCTGCCGCCCGATGAAGCGACAGGCGCAACCACCATCGGGCGCTTCTCGCTCGACAAGTCGTATCGGGGAGGCCTGGAGGCGGCCAGCGCCGGCGAGATGCTGGGTGCGGGGAATCCCGCCACGGGAACGGCCGGCTACGTGGCCATGGAGCAGGTTACGGGAACCCTGCAAGGACGAAGCGGATCGTTTGCCCTGCAGCACTTCGGCAGCATGCAGGGCGGCAAGTTCGACCTGAAGGTCCGGGCTGTGCCGGGGTCGGGAACCGGTGAACTCGAGGGTATTGCGGGCGACCTGACCATCACCATCGAATCAGGCCGGCACTCCTACTCGTTCGAATACACCCTGCCGGCGGGGCAATGACTATAGGTGCGAGGGTGCAGCCGCAGGTACAGGCTGGGCCGGGGCGGGCGCGGTCTGAATGGCCGGGGTCGCATCGCCCGCCTTTTTGGCGGTGACGGAGGCGCTCCAGCTCTGGTCCGCGGTTCCAAAGTCGAAATCGATCTGGCCTGGCTTGACCTTCCCCTTGTAGACGATGGTGTACGTCTCGCCCTGATAATCGGCGTTGATCCAGAACGTGACCGTATCGCCAACAAGCTTGCCCTCGTGCACTTCCATGGACGGCGCACCGGTGCGCTCGATCGTGCCCGTCACCGCGTCGCCGGCGCTCTTGAGGTGAAACGTGAGTTCGGTGAGTGTGCCATTGGCATCGAAGCTGCCTTTCCAATTGCCGTTCACGTCGGCAGGGGCGGCGGGCGGCGGCGGGGCGACGGCCGTGTCGGGCGCGCTCTTCTTCACAGTGAGGGGCGCGCTGAAGCTGCCATCCGCGGTGCCAAAGTCGAAACTGATCTGATCGGCAGCAACCTTCCCCTTATAGACGATCTTGTAGGTTTGCCCCTGGTAGTCGGTGTTGATCCAGAAGGTGACCATGTCACCGGCGAGCGAGCCGTCGTGGATTTCAGCCGGCGTTGAGGGAAGGCCTTCCAGGGTGCCGGTGACTGAAGTTCCGTCGATCTTGAGATTTATGGTCACGTTGAAAGACGTGCCCTGGTAGTCGAAGGCACCCTTCCACGTACCGGAAGGGTCAGCGGCCCGTGCGCCGGGCAGGACAGAAACGAATGCGAAAAGAGCGAACAGGCGTAAGTCCGGCTTCATCACCATGAGTCCTCCGGAAAATAAGGCGAGTTTAGCACAAGGCCGTTGCCGCTGGTTGAAGGCTCGGGGTGGGGACATCGAGCCTGTTTTCGGCCCTGCTATTCGATAGGATGGGCGTATGACCCGATTCCCTGCCGGCCAGACGCTGCTCATCGATGCCGACGATACGCTGTGGGAAAACAACGTCTACTTCGAGCGGGCGATTGCCGCATTCATCAGCTATTTGAATCACCACGCCTATACGCCCGCCGAGGTGCGCCGCGCGCTGAACGATGTGGAACGTGAAACGATCCTGGCGCACGGCTATGGGCTGACGAGCTTTACGCGTTCTCTGCTGGAGTGCTTTGAACGGCTCAGCCCCGAGCCCACAACCAAAGAGAAGCGGGACCGAATTACCGGCTTTGCGGGCGCCATCGCCGAGCAGGAAATCGAGCTGCTGCCCGGGGTGGAGGAAACGCTTGGAGACCTCGCGACGCGCCACCGGCTCATCCTGATGACCAAGGGAAACCATGCCGAGCAGGCAGACAAATTCAGCCGGTCGGGCCTGCAGGGGTTCTTCAGTGCGGTCGAGATCGTTTCAGAAAAGGATCCCGAGACCTATCGCGCGGTGATTGCGCGACGCGAGCTTTTGCCGCACGCCAGCTGGATGATCGGCAACAGTCCCAAGAGCGACATCAACCCCGCGCTGGCTGCCGGCCTGCATGCGGTTTTTCTGTTCCACAAGGACACGTGGACGCTGGAGCATGCGGAAATCGATGCCGCGCCAGAGGGCCAGCACCTGATCGAGCTCGATTCATTCGCCAGGCTGGCTTCGATCTTTTGAGGGACGGCCGCACGGATGAAGCTCGTTGACTCAGCCGCCTTGACTCAGCCTCCTTGGCTCTGGTCTACTTTGATCAACGTCATGGGTGAGTTCAGCGCCAACCCGAAGCTTCGCACCGGCATGCGCGGCGCTGTTGCCATTCCCGCCATTCGAATTAGCGGCCACAACGTGCGCGCGGGAAATGGAGCCTGACGGGTAGGATTCAGAATCACCGGTAGTCAACAGGCCACCACCCGCAAGCGCGGCTGGTGGTTTTCGATTTTGGTGGGTAATTCAGAGTCTCCCCCACCCTAGCGGCAAAAACGCCGCTAGAATGGGGCGCCCCGGTTGGCTTACACGCCAGGTTTAACAGGTTTTGAGAACAGGACACGATGTACACGCCGAAGTTCAATCAAGTCGCGGATCGAGACGTGCTCATCGAGACGATGCGCGCCTATTCGTTTGCGATCCTGTTTGGGCCCGGGGGTCCGGCTGGATCGGAGACGGGGACAGGGCTGAGGGCCACCCATTTGCCGCTCCTGGTGAAGGATGAGGGCGAGCACGGCACGCTTCTGGGGCACTTTGCACGCGCCAACCCGCACTGGAGGGA
>DASXGD010000462.1:0-3648 GCA_036489245.1 Occallatibacter sp.
ATCGGAAACAATCAGTCATTGGACTCGCTGCGCGGTCCCAGTGGCTTTTTGGTTGTAGTCGCCTCGGGCACGCGCCCAGCGTGATCGCCTTCGCGCATCAGTTCAAGGAAGATCCGGATTACGTCAGCCTGATCGCTCGCAAGAAGCGGGAAATTGGAAATGGGATGAATTGACATGTGTCGCGCCTCCGACCAAAGGGTCTTGTCCTGTTCGCCCCGCCTCTTTCCGTCGCGGAGGATTTGCAGGACACCTTTGATACAGCACTTCATTTGCCAAAATGTTGCGCCGGCATAAGAATCTGTTTCAGGCTTGTGAACAAAGGATCTGGAGATAAAACGGCCTTCCCGAATTGGAGCGATCGTGCGGAGATGACGACGTGGCTGCCGAAGTATCGTCTCGAAGACGACATTTCGTCTGCCACGATTCGTCGGCCAGGACAGGAAGCTCGTCTGTACTCTCACAGCGCCCAGCGACCACCCCTGTCTGGCCCAAAAAGCAACGGGCGCCAGGTGACCCGGGCGCCCGCTTGGAACCGCTTCTGCAACCGAATTACTTGGTCTTCCCCGCCTTGTAGCTGGAATTGACCTTTTGTCCCGCCTGCGAAAGAATGCCTTGCGCATCCGCGGCGTACGGCCCGGTGGGCGCCAGCTCCAGGTATTTTTGATAAGCCTCGGCACAGCCGGGAGGCAGGAGAATCTTGTTCGTCTTGGGATCGACCGTGGCACTCTGCACCAGCCCCTGGCCGATGATGTAGTACAGCACCGGCTGATTGGGGTCAGACTTGAGGGCCTCCTGGGCTGCGGCGATCTGCGCCTGTGCATTGTTGGCCTGGAAGAAGATCACCGCCTCGTTGCGAAGATAGAAAGCGGCCTTGGCAGGATCGGCCTTGGCGGCTTCCGCGTACGCCGCGTTGGCTTCGGGAACCTTGCCGGAGCGGGCATAAATCTCGCCCAGGCCGGAATTCGCCATTCCCAGGATCTCCGGCTTGGGTGTCTTCGCGGCCGATGCCAGCTCAATTGACTTCTTGTACGAAGCCTCCGCTTCGTCATACTTCTTCTGGCCCGCCTGACCCAGGCCCAGGTAAGCCCACAAAATAGCCTCTGCGGGCCTGAGCTGCTCGTCCTTCTGCATCAGGCTCTCGATCTCCGCAAACTTGGCTGTCTCCACGTCCTTCTGCTTGGCTGCCCTCGCCGCGTCCGCGTCCTTGATGTCCTGCGTAACCGTCTTCAGGTCGGCATTCAGATTCTTGATCACTTCGTTGGTTTTGAGGGCCTCGGAATTATGCTTGCGGATTTCCTCCAGCGCCTTTTTCTGGTCCTCCGGCAGCTTGTCGACAAAGGCCTGGCGCGACATATCGTCATCCGCCTGGACGTCCTCGCCGGCCGTGATCTTCACGTTTTCGATGGAGTCGACCATCTTGTCGGGGGGCGTGTCCTTCTGCCGGAAAATCAGCGTGTATGTTCCGGCGGGCGCTTCGCCTGTGTAGGCTCCGCTCGCATCCACCTCGAATGTGTACTTGGTCGTGCGGCCATTGTCCGTCGAAAGGTTGACCGTGCCGCTGGTCTGGGGGGCGCCGGTGGGATTGACAACGTGGCCATGGATCTTGCCGGTAGTCCCGGCGGCGGGCGGCGCTTGTGCAAGCACGGGCACAGCGGCTAACGCCAGCAAACCGAGCCAGAGTGAAATGTTCCGTTTCATGTTCTCTCCTTGGAGCGGCGGAACGTGCTGCCCGCGAGCTCGAAAAGTCGTTTCTTTCATTGGCATCGCGCTTCGCCCTTTGGCCCTCGGCACGATGTTCGCGGCCTGGCAGGTCCGGCGTGAAAACGTCTCCGCACACTGCTTGCTCTAACCAGCGAAGGTTAAATCAATCGTCTACTCAAGACAAGCGCAAGGCCGACACATGAGCCACCCGCTGACACACAACGCACAGAATACCAATGGATGGACGATTGGCTGATGCCGGGGGTTGCACTGTCGCAGCCATTTCGTGATCCGCCCGGCGCGGCCTGCGGGCGCCAGGAGACCGTTGCTACCCATCCAGCCTACTGTGCCAACCCAGGGCCCGGTTGTGGCACAGATCACAGCCTACAATGAGGTTATGGCAACAACCATTCGCCCCGCGACCCGCGACGATGTGAGCACCATCCTCGCCTTCATTCGGGCGCTGGCGGCCTTCGAACGCGAACCCGACGCCGCGGTCGCCACCGAGGACGATCTGCTCCGCGACGGCTTTGGCGGCAACCCCTACTACTCCTGCCTCCTCGCCGAACAGGATGGCCATCCCGCTGGATTCGCCTTCTATTTTTTTGACTACTCCACCTGGCTCGGCCGGCCTGGTCTGTACCTCGAAGACCTCTTCGTTCATCCCGAATTTCGCGGCCTCGGCATCGGCAAGGCTCTGCTTCAGCGCGTGGCGGCCATCGCGGTCGAGAAAGGCTGCGCGCGGATGAAATGGGAAGTCCTGGACTGGAATACCCCGGCCATCGACTTTTACCGCGCCATGGGCGCCGAATTCCTCGACACATGGCGCAACGTCCGCCTCAGCGGCGAAGCCCTACAACGGCTCGCTCATCCAAAAGTAGACCGTGCCCCATCCTTTCCGTTTGTTACTGCGGAAAGGGTGGGAGACCAAGAACCTCAACCATCTCTTCCTGCAGAAGAAGGCCCCCAGTGAGAATCCGCATCATCGGCGGCGGCCTGGCCGGCCCGGAGGCCGCCCTGACCGCCGCCCGCTTCGGCTGCCAGGTCGACCTCTACGAAATGCGCGCCGTCATCGATGGACGGCCGCGCCTCACTCCGGCGCACCAGACCACCGAGTTTGGAGAACTGGTCTGCTCCAACTCCCTCAAGAGCGAGTCGCCCCACACCGCGCCATGGCTGCTGAAACAGGAAATGCGTCGTGGAGGCTCCGCGCTTTTGCGCCTTGCCGACGAATCAGCCGTACCCGCGGGCCACGCCCTGGCCGTCGATCGCGTCGAGTTCTCCCGCCGCATCGCCGCCGCCATTGCCGCCGAACCCAACATCCGCGTCATCCGCGAAGAAGTCACGGCACTTCTCCAAGACGAGGACGGCACGAAGTGCACCATCATCGCCACCGGCCCGCTCACCTCCGACGCGTTGAGCCGCGAGATCCAGCGCATCACCGGATCGGGCCACCTCGCCTTCTACGATTCCATCTCCCCCATCGTCGATGCCGAATCCATCGACATGGCTCGCGTCTACTTTGCCGCGCGCTGGGACAAGGGAACTGCCGACTACATCAACTGCCCGATGAACCGCCAGGAGTACGACACGTTTCTCGATGCGCTGCTCTCCGCCGAGCCCGCCGAAAGCAAGGATTGGGAGAAGCTCGACTATTTCGAAGGCTGCCTGCCCATTGAAGAACTGGCTCGCCGCGGTCGCGATACGCTCCGCTTCGGGCCCATGAAACCCGTCGGCCTCCGCGATCCCCGCACCGGCCAGACTCCCTGGGCCGTTGTCCAACTCCGCAAGGAAAACCTGCGCGCCGACAGCTACAACCTGGTCGGGTTTCAGAATCACCTGAAGTTCGGTGAGCAGGCCCGCGTGCTTCGCCTCATCCCCGGCCTCGCAAACGCCCGCTTCCTCCGCTACGGCCAGATCCATCGCAACACCTACATCTGCGCCCCG
>DASXGD010000475.1:0-2022 GCA_036489245.1 Occallatibacter sp.
CGCTTTTCCGCGCCTTCAACACCTCCGCAATGACGGATGCGTCCATGATGTCGTCCGTGTCCACCGGCTGCCGAATAAGCTTTTCATCGAGCAGGAACGTCGCGAGAAAGCCGAGCCTGCGTTGCAAGGACGAGCCCTTGACCAGCGAATAGGTGTAGTGCGGACTTGCCCACTCATCGATCAGGGGTGGCGGAACATCTTCGTAGATCGCTGCCGCCCACGCGGGCTTGATGCCCATTTCCCGGGCCCAGACATGAATGGCGATTGTCGGGTCCTTTTGCACGACGTCGCTCGCCATTACCAACGCCCTGAGGAAGCGCACCGCCGTTTCTCTGTGGCTCCGCAGCCACTCGCGCCGGACGCTGTAGCCGTCCACGTTCGTGTAGATGCCGAGATTTCCCTCCGTCGCGACGACTCTGGCGTTGGCGCCATGAACCATCCGCTGCATCCACGGCTCCCACACCATCGCGGCATCGATCTTCTTGTTCTGCAGTGCCAGCAGCTGCTCCTCAGGCGTCATATCGAGCAGCGTCACTTGATCGGGGTGAATTCCGTGCTGTCGCAGGATCATCATCAGGCCGAACTGGGCCGTCGACCCCCTGAATATCCCGATACGCTTCCCCTTCAGGTCAGCGGGCGTGCTGATGCCGCTGTCCTTCCGCGCAACAAGGCCTTGGCTATAGGCACCCTCGGGGTTTATCCCGATCATCACCCAGTCCACGCCCTGCGACAGTCCCATCAAGAACGCGACGGAGCCGACACTGGCAAGGTCAATGCTGTCGTTCTGTGTCGCCGCAATCATCGGCGGGCTGGCGTCAAACTTCACATAGGTGGGCGCCAAGCCCGCTTTCTCGAAGAGCTTCAGGTCCCGCGCGACAAATAGCAGCCAGTCTGGGGCTTCCTGATAACCGATGGTGATCGGGAGGCTGCGCTGGGCCAGTGCTCGAGGAGCGGTGAAGACACCACCTGCGAACAATGCAGCGGTCATTCCGATGACTATCAGCACCGTGATTCTGCGCATCAGGTGACGCCTTCTGACCGGACGTTTCATCTCGTCGTTGGAATCGTCAAGACGGGGGCGACATCCTTGCTTCCTGTTTCGACAAAGGTGAAGAGGAGCAAGATGAACGAGAACAGGTTTTTCGAGGCGGGATCCCGGTCGTCGATCGAGAACCAGTGGCCGTGATAGGGAATGGCGACGAAAGTATCGGACGGACGACCGGGCGAACTTGAGATTCGAATCAAGGGCGCAATCGTTCCCTCCGGTCCGAGGTCGCCCTCCGGCGTTGCCGCCACGCGATGCTCCATCACGTCCGTTTCGGGTACAACGATGGTGGACGAGATGTCGAGGAGGACTTCAAAGATCGATCGGGTCAGCAGCGCGATCTCCCTGTTGTCTTTGGGCACGGCCCCATACCCGATCCGGAACTCGCTGGCGGTAGGGTCCAGGCCCAGCATGGTCGTGACGTTGCGGACGGCTTGGTTGACGGCCGCCGAGTGCTTTCGACGGAACACCAACGTCAGGTCATCTCCCTTGCCGGCCGCCGGTGCCCGTACGCCGATGTCACCGGAATTCTGGATCCGGCCAAGCTGTTCCAACAGCCGGTAGAACTCAGGGTCGGCCGGCCGAACATGCTCTCTCGAAATCCCACCCGCCACACGGCGGTTGTCGATGCCGTTGACCGATTGCACGGCGAGCCGCAAGACCACGTCGACCGGGAAGCCGGCCTGGAGCACGTTCATGATGGACGCCGGGGGAATACTCGACATCAGCGAGCGTGCAAAACGCTCACCCGCCAACGGCGTATAGGTGATGGTAGGACTGTCATTGAATGTAATCCCGGCCGTCCCGCCCAGGATGCTGGTGACGGCGTTCAGCGGAGCCCCTTGGTTGAATGTATTGACGGCCGCCGTGCCCGACAGAGTCCGCTGCAGCGAGTAGCCGGAGACAACCTGCCCGACATCCATGAACACGGGGATGTCGCCGTAGCGCATCTTCACGAGATTTAGCAGCATCTGGGT
>DASXGD010000496.1:0-5524 GCA_036489245.1 Occallatibacter sp.
GACGATGCGTTGACGGTGCGGCTGCGGTATGCCGGATGCACGGTTACGCTGGGCGCCAACAATCTCTCCGCGCCGGCGGGAGCGCGTTTTCACGTGCGCGGGACGCGGGGGAATTTCCGCAAGAAAGGCATCGACCCGCAGGAAGCCGCGCTGAACAAGATCACGCGCATCCCAGCCGGCAATTGGGGGCAAGAGCCCTCGACCGAGTGGGGCTTGCTCTATGTAGACGTCGAAGGCGGCATGGTGTCCCGCCCGGTGGCGACGACACCTGGAGATTATCGGCTTTTTTACCAGGGCGTGGGCGATGCGTTGCTGGGAGATGCCGCACCTCCCGTGAGTGCGGTCGAGGCGTGGCGCGTGGCGCGAATGCTTGAATGGGCCCGGGAAAGTTCCGAACTACGGCGCGAGATCGAATGCGACTGGAGCGACGAGCCGGAGTAATGCTTCCCGTCACCGTTTCGGGCGGATAGCTGCGGCGATCACCGTGCCGCTGCGGGCGATGGAGTGACGGTGATGGGCGGGATGTTCCATCCCTCGACTTGAATCTGGGTATCGGTGGAAACTCCCTCGGGAAGTTTGGCCGTCAGTTCGGTCGATTCGCCCGGTGTCAACTCGATCCAGTTGTCAGACCAGAAGACGGGGGCGATCAGGCCTCCGGACGATGTGCGCGCGGCGGCACGGACCTGAAACGCGAGCGCGCTTGATGAATTCTTGAGGCGCAGGCAAATGGTATGACCGTCGATTTCGGCGTGTGCTTCAACTTGTGCCTGCGGCAGACGAGCCAGCGCACTCAGATCTTCGTGGCGCATGGCGGGCGTGTGCGTGTAATCGGTACGCTCCCAGTCAAACGTAGTGAGCGTGCCCGGGACCCAGTAGAAATTGCGGCTCACGCTGCGGCCGGCAGAATCGGACAGAGTGAGATCGATGAAGAAGAGGCGGTCCGGTCCGACGTAAAGGTCTTCCGGAATGATGATGATCCGCTGCGAACTGTCGGCCGCGGAGTTCACCGTCAATTTTGTGTTGAACACCTGGTTCCACTTTAGGCCGCGCACGTCCACGGTTGCGCGCAGGCCTTCGATGGGTTGATATGTGCTGTTTACGACCACGATCGAGCGGTCATCGTAGGAATACTGTATATGAATTGGCTCACAGGCTTTCTTGGCGGCGAAGTAGCCCGCATCGGCATCGAGATAGTAGTCGTACAAATGCCAGATCATCGAAGGCCAGGCGTTGTTGAGCATCCACTGGATGACACCGGTGGCGAAGTACTTGTTCTTGCCATACGCCTCGAACATGGCGCGTTCAGTGTCGTAGGCCATCGTCTGCGCCATGCGCTCATAGTCGGCTGCCGAGGCGGGCCTGCCGTAGGCATCGGTCATCGCCTCGTTCAGTACTTTCAGATTCATGAATTCCCCGCCGCCGTTGTGGTACGACCAGTTGGCCGTTGGGGGCCACGCGTCGGGATCGGGAAGGAACTTCTGCCGGCTGGCGAATGAAGGGATCGCAGGCCCGGGGCTGGTTTCGGTGTTGTAGCCCGCAGCTCCGCCGTAGTGAGCCCCGAAGTACCAGTAACTCGGCGCAACATAGTCATACGGCCCTGTCATCTTGACGCCGCTTTCGCCGGTGACTGCGGTGGGTGTACCCGTTGCAGATGAGAGCACCGGGTTGGGCCAGTGGGTCTCGGATTCGATGGCGAGATAGGCGCGCTCCACATTGGCCGGCGGAGGATTGTCGCTGCCGTTGAGCCAGACGAGAAGGCTGGCGTGCTGGCGAAGACGCAGCATCTGCGCGCGCAGCGAGGCTGAGGCGATGGTGAGATCTTCTGCTGTCCAGTCCTTCCAGTGCTCCCAATGGTCGCAACAGCACCAGCCCAGCATCACCAGGATGCCCTGCTCGTCGGCGAGATGGAAGAATTCCTCGGTCTCCAGTTTGCCTTCAAGGCGGATGGTATTGAGATTCATGTCGCGGACCAGATGGATCTGGTCGCGGAGGCGGTGATCGTCGGTTCGCAACAACATGTCCTGGGACCAACCGGCGCCGCGGATGAGAATGGGCTTGCCATTGACCCGAAAGAGGCGGCTGCCATTCGACGTGAGTTCGGAAGTGATTTCGCGAATCCCGAAGTCGACGCTTCGTTCATCTGTCTTGATTCCCTGCTCGGCAAAGCTGACGGTCAGGCGCTCGAGGTGGGGGTCACCCATCTGGTAAGGCCACCATGGTTTCGGGTTCTTCACGTGCAGCGCGGGCACTTGCTCGCGCGTCACTACCACAGTTCGGTCTTCATTCGCCGCAAGTTGCACTGGCTGCTCGAAGCGAATGCCGGCAGCTGTGCCCGCGAGCATGCCCTTGATTTCATGCGAGGATGCGTTGTGCAGTTCGGCGTAGATGGTCAGGTCCGCGCCCGCGAGCGAGGTATCGGTGAAGTGTGTGACCGCCATGGGAGAACGTACCGTGACGGCTCCGGTGGTCACGAGATTGACTTCGCCCCAAAGGCCCATGTCTTTGTCGGGCGGACACGGATTCCAATCGACCCAGTTGATGCCGAGGTCTTTTTCTGTCGGCGCAAACGTCTCGATGGCCAGAACGTTTTGCGCTCCCGGCTTGAGAAAGTCAGTTACATCGAAGTCATAGGTGCGATACGCTCCGGCGATGGCACTCGAATCGGCAACGCGCCGGCCGTTAAGCCATAATTCGCCGCGATAGTTAATTCCGCCGAAGTGAATCCAGAAGCGCTGATCGCGCTCCATCGTGGGAGGCGCGGAGAATTCCGTGCGGTACCACCAGCCGCAGCGATACGGGCTGTCCTGGGGCATGGGAAGGTTGGAGAAGTTGTGCCCGATGGGATACCCAGTGCCGGGGATGTTGCGCAGGTTCATTCCGTAATAAGGATCGGGAACCACTTGATCGGCAGCCTGCGCCGCAAGCACCGTACTCGGCACCGACGTTTTCAACCAGCCCTCAACTCCAAATGCGAGGCCGGAAATAGCTGCGCCGTCCGCGTTCGCGACGCACGCAGACTGCAACCGCCAATTTTCGTGAAGCGGATGCACGGTACCCGCCTTCGCCGCCAACGGAAGCGCGAAGCATGCCATCAGGCCGACTATCAATCCTGGAGCCTTCAAAGTGACCATCCCTGATTCCTCAACGCAATTGGACAAACTTCCCGGTTCTATCGGTTGAATCAACCACAATATCGTTGACTTACTGAGTAACAACTGCCAATGCACGGCCCTTGCGGCGCGGCCCCGGTTCTACGACTGCAATCGGAGGGCACCCTGTTGACTTACGAACCACAAGTTCCGGGCTGGGCTTATGCAAGCGCGGCTTCTCTGCTTTCCCGGCGCCGCGTTTGATCGCCTGCAGGACGCGCTCGGCGGCCTCGACTCCCATCTCCCGCAACGGCTGCCGGATGGTGGTCATGGCCGGCGTAGCGACCTCGGCGGGAAGCACATCGTCGAATCCCATCACCGAGCAGTCGTCCGGGATGCGCAGCCCGGCATCGGTCAAACCCCGCACCACACCCAGTGCTGTCAGATCGTCGAAGGCGATCACCGCGGTAAACGGCCGTCCCGCGGCCAGCATCTTTTTTGCCAGGCGCAAGCCCCCTTCGAAGCCGGATGCGGGATCGGCAAGCCCGGGGAGTTGAAACACCAGCCTGGGATCGAGGTCCAGGCCGTCGCGTGCAGCTATCTTCTGAATCCCCAACCAGCGCGGCTCGCTGTCGCACATCTCGCGGGGTCCGCGAATCACGGCGATGCGCCGATGTCCGAGTTCTTTCAGGTGACGGGCCGCGAGCTCTCCCCCAGCTTCGTTATCCACCATGATGGAGTCGATGCCGCGCGCGATCAAATCCCGGCCAACGATCACGATGGGCACATTGTTCTTCTTCACGTCGGCGAGCAGATTGGTCTCCTCAAACACCCAGCTTGCGATCACGATGACGCCGTCGGCGCGGCGCTCGAGGATCATGTGCAGCGAGCTGTCGAAAAGCTTCCGCTGGGCCTGCGCATCGACCATGAGGGGAAGATAACCGGCAGAACGCAGACCGGCCTGGATTCCGCGCATGATGGGGATGCAGAAGGGGTCGGAAAGATCGAATCCCAGAACCCCGATGGACTGCGTGCTCCGGCGGCGCAGGGAGCGGGCATACGCATCGGGATGGTAGCCGAGCTGCTGGGCGATGGTTCGAATGTGTTCGCGCGTAGTTGCGGCCACGTTCTGCGACAGCGGCGCCGAGCTGAGGACAATCGAAACGGTCGAGACAGAGAAACCGCTGGCGCGCGCGATATCAAGCAGCGTTACGTGACCGGACTTGCGTTGGCTCAATTGGTACCCTTCTCTGCTGGCCCAGCGCCGGAGGTTACCGCGGCGTTCGTCGGCCTTTTTTTCTTGACACGCTTTTCAGCCCGCCCTATATTCAGTCAACGCTTTGTTCAAACGTTTGAATCAATATAGAACAGGGGGTTCGGAAATGGGAATCAAAAAAACAAGCTGCGCACTCTTTTCTCGAATCATACTCAGCCTCGGCGCTCTTTGCTTCTGCGCGACCCCTCTACTCACGGCCCAGGCAGGCCGAGGCGCCATCAGCGGATTGGTAACGGATTCAAGCGGAGCGATCATCCCGGGCGCGTCGGTCACGGCCACGGAGACTGGAACCGGATCGAAACAGTCAGCGGTGACCACCGCGGCGGGCATCTACTCGTTTATCTCGCTTTCGCCGGGGAAGTACGACGTCAGCGTGAGTCAGACCGGTTTCGAAACCGTCATTCGCAAAGGGGTGGTTGTTACGGTCGACCAGGCGACAACAGTCAACATCGCGCTCAAGGTCGGCTCCGTAAGCGAAGTTGTGACGGTGAATGAGAGTACCTCGCTGGTGGACACAACAAACTCCACGGTCGGCCAGCTGATTTCTTCTGAGACCATCGATCGGGTTCCGCTTCTGACGCGCAACGTCTACGACCTGGTGCAATTGAGCGCCGGGGTTACGCCCGCGAACGGGGCTCCGAATTCGTCCAGTTCTTTTGCCATTCAGAACATTTCAAGCGGCAGGCCCGGCGTCGATGTGTCGTCCTATACGATCAACGGCGCGATTGTGGGGTCGGTTTACTACATGGTCGACGGCAGTCCCCTGGGCATCGCCGAGAACAACGCCGGAGCCATCATTCCGGCGCTCGACATTCCCGAGGATGGCGTAGAGGAAACCAGGGTTGAAACGCAGAACACGCCGGCCTCGTATTTGAGCGGCGGAGCCGGGGTGATCAGCCTGGTGACGAAGTCGGGGACGAACCAATTCCACGGCGATGTCTTCGGCGTCTTCAGGCCCGATGTGCTGGCGGCAAACGAATACTTCAATAAGCAGAGCCAGGTGGGCTCGGGCACGCCTAACACGCCGCCGTCCTTTCACCGTTATCAGGAAGGCGGTTCGATCGGCGGACCCATCCTGCACAACAAGCTGTTCATCTTTGGCGACTACGAGGCGACGCAGCAGCAGCAGTTTGATGGTTCGAACACGTTCACAGTGCCC
>DASXGD010000524.1:0-14346 GCA_036489245.1 Occallatibacter sp.
TTCGATGATTGTAAGTGACGGCGATTCGCGCAGATCGTCGATGTCGCGCTTGTAGGCGAGGCCGAGAACCAGGATTTTCGAACCTTTGATGGGCTTGCGCTGTTCGTTAAGCGCCGCGGCGGTGTGTTCGATGACGAAGTAGGGCATCTTGATATTGACTTCGCCGGCGAGCTCGATGAAGCGGGTGCGGAAATCGTATTCCCTGGCTTTCCAGGAGAGATAGAAGGGGTCGATGGGGATGCAGTGGCCGCCCAGTCCGGGGCCCGGATAGAAAGCATGGAAGCCAAACGGCTTGGTCCGCGCCGCGTCGATTACTTCGTGGATATCGATGCCCATGCGCATGCAGAGTTGCTTGAGCTCATTCACCAGCGCAATGTTGACGCAGCGATAGATGTTTTCGAGCAGCTTGGTCATTTCCGCTACGGCGGGGCTGCTGACCGGAATGGTGCGGCGGAATATGGAGCCATAGATAGCCGAGGCCATTTCGACGGCGGTGGGGCCGCATCCGCCGATGACCTTGGGGATATCGTGGCGGGCCACGGTGTCGTTGCCCGGATCTTCCCGTTCGGGAGAAAAGGCGACGTGGAAGCCACCTGCGGTGGCGCCAATGGGGTCTTCGGCGCGGGCAACTTTGAGCTCCAGCGGATTGCCTTGCTCGAGCAGGGGCACGACGACGTCTTCGGTGGTGCCGGGATAGGTAGTGCTCTCGAGCACAATGAGTTGGCCCTCGTGGACATGGGGGGCGATGGACTTGACGGTGCCGGTGACGTAGCTGAGGTCGGGCTCGTGATATTCGTCGAGGGGGGTTGGAACGCAGATGATGACAGCGTCCATGGCGGCGATCTGGGAGTAATCGGCAGTGGCCGAAAAGCCGGACTTCTGCGCCTTCTGGATGTCCTCAGGGAGAATGCGGACGATGTAGGAGTCGCCGGCATTGAGCTTGCTGACCTTGTCGGGTGCGATATCGAAGCCGGTGACGCGGAATTTCTCTTCGCTGAACAGCAATGCCAGGGGCAGGCCAACGTATCCCATGCCCACGATTCCGATGCGCGCCTGGCGGGATGCGACCCGCTCCTTGAACTCTGCAAGCGTGCTGTTTAGTGCGATAGTCATGCCATTGATTTTAAAGCTTTGCGCCCGTGCCGCCGTGGTGGGCCTCGGGAAGGCCGGAGTGGGTGTGATCCAGGCGGGCTCCATCCCGGGGTTCGGACCTCACTGGCCGGGGCCGGGCGGAATAGTATGCTGGGCTGGGCGGTCAGGGATTCAGCTGGCCGCGGAGAGGGAAAACGTTGGCACGATTTCTGATAACCGGGGTGGCTGGCTTTATCGGACGTTCAATTGCGGCGGCGCTACTGGAGCGCGGCGAGAGCGTGCGCGGCATCGACAGTTTCATTACTGGCAAGACGGAAAACCTGACAGGGCTAAATGGGCTGGAGTTCGTTCAGGGCGACCTGGCCGATCCCGCGGCGTGCGTGCAGGCGTGTGAGGGCATCGAAGTCGTTTTTCACGAGGCGGCGCTGGCGTCGGTTCCGCGATCGGTGGCAGATCCCGTGGCGACTAATGTGAATTGCGTGGACGCGACGCTGAACGTTCTGGTTGCGGCGAAGGCGGCGGGAGTTCGGCGGGTGGTGTACGCCGGTTCGTCTTCGGCGTATGGAGATACGCCGACCCTGCCCAAGCGGGAAGACATGCTGCCCAATCCCATATCTCCCTACGCCGTGGCAAAGCTCGCGGGAGAACACTACATGAGCACATTTGCCAGGGTGTATGGACTGGAGACGGTGACGCTCCGCTATTTCAACGTGTTTGGCCCGTATCAGGATCCGACTTCGCACTATTCGGGCGTGCTGGCGATTTTCTGCCGGTCGATGCTGGCCGGGAAACAGCCGACGATTTATGGCGATGGGGAGCAGAGCCGGGATTTTACCCACATCGACAATGTGGTTCACGCTAATCTGCTGGCTGCCGAGGCGCCGGCGGAGAAGGTGTCAGGCCGGATGATGAACGCGGCGACCGCCACGCGAGTGACACTGAACGAGACGTTCGCAATGCTGAAGGAACTGACCGGGTATCAGGGCTCTCCGGCCTATGCGCCGCAGCGAGCCGGAGATATTCGCGATTCATTAGCGGACATTGGACTCGCCCACGAGTTGCTGGGGTACAAGCCAATCGTGGATTTCCGGGAGGGACTGAGTCGAACGGTGGAGTGGTACCGGGCGAGCGGGCTTTGATTGTCAAGATTGGACAGGACGCCAGTGCCCCTTAGTTCAGGAGCCGCTGTACGAGGGATTGAACCCGGTCGCGCATGGTGGGCTGGACGCCACAGGCAAAATAAATCTGGCGGTTGAGCGTGGCCAACAGCTGAATGGCCTGCAACCTTCCGTAGTCTTCAACGACCGCGCATCCGTCGCGCACAAACTCGTCCGCCAAGTACTCAAGCGCGTGACCAAGCTTCTCGAGCCCACGTCCGGCCTCGGGGGTGATCCTGCGTCGAACGATTGGGCGCCGCTGAGGAGCAGGAACTTCCATCAAGAACGAGAAATGACTGTCCTGCACTGCCAGCCGTTTGCTTTTCACGATAGGAAAATTTTGACGGTGTATGGAATGTCTGTCTTTGACATTACGCAATGTTTCAGATCAGCCTCGGTTATCGGCGTGTCGATTTGCTTCCGAGGTCAGCCATCCGGTTTCAGTCGATTATGTGACGCGGCTCACTAACATTCCATGCCCCCGTAATTAACACTGCTGGGGACTTCGTCACGGCGGTTTTCGAGCCGACTCGCGCTGGAATCGCGGTGCCGGAGAGCCTTTGGAATGAGGGTCCCGGGCCTTGCAGGAAGCTCTTTCAGCTGAACTCGCGGCGCGGCGCACAATCGATGGACGCGATCCCCCTGGCGTGAGACGGGGCGGCTCTTCTACGTCCCTGCGGGCGTTGTTCCTGCAAATGGCCGTGCGCGGCCAAACCGTCGGGTCGATTGTGGGCGGCCTCTTGCTGGCGTGTCTTCTTTATTGCCTGTTGGCGCCCAAGGAATATGAGGCAAGGGCAAAAGTGGCTCTGCGCATAGTGTCCGCGACGCCGCTGAGCCTGGCGGAGCCGCCCCCCGCGGTTTCGGCGTCGGCATTGCCGGCCCCGATGCAACTGGAGACGGTTGCCGGAATCCTGCGCAGCGATCGACTGGCCTGGAGGGTGATTCGCGAGGAGAAGCTCTATGCCGCCCCTGCATTTCGCGGCCGGTTTGCCGCGCGGTATCCAGGATTTCAAGCGGAGGCGCCGCAAGCCGACGCCCAGAACTATTTGCTGGAACGGTTTCAGGACCGGCTGCACGTGGGGACGCTTCCGCGCACGCTGCTGGTCGAGATTCGTTTTCGGACGAGGGATGCGCGATTGTCGGCCGAAGTGGTGAATGCGCTGATCGACGCTTACGGCCAGCAACAGAACGAACTGCGCCAGCAGGCCACAGAGGAGGCGACCACGAGGTTGCGGAGCCAACTCGCGGAATTGAAGAAACGGGCAGAGGACGACGACCGGAGGCTGTCCGCCTTCCAGACGAAGCACGGCATTCTTATTACGCCGGAAACCCTGACCGACGGAAAACCGGGAGGGGAGGCACATTTGCCGGCGCTGGTGGCAGTGGACGAACTGGGACGGGCACTGGCGGCCGCCAATTCGGAGCGGATTCTTCGCGAGGCGGAATATCGGGCCGCGGTGCAAGGCGATCCGGAGGTCGTGTTGGCCTTCGATCCCAGGGTGCAAACCGACGGGACCAATCTCGCCAATGTGTTCCGATCGATCCACGCGCGGCACAGCGACCTGGAACAGGAACTGGCGCAAATCAGTATCGAACGAGGCCCGAACTTTCCCCGCGTGTTGGAGATCCGGCAGCAGCTCAAGGATCTCGACCGTCAACTGGAAGGCGAGAACGCGCGGTTGCGGGAAAGGTTCCGGAGCGCCTGGACCGCGGCTGCGGATCACGAGCGGCTGGTTGAGAAGAATCTCTCGGAGCGCACGCGCGAAGGCCTGAAAGTGGACGAAGCGGCTACCGCGTATGAAGGGATGAGGCGCGAAGCCGATTCAACGCGCGATCTGTATCTGCATATGCAGGACAAGGTTGAGGAAGCGGGGCTGGAGGTGGGTGTGCACGATGCGGATATCTGGGTGGTGGATGAGGCCAGGCCGCCCGCAAAACCAGTCGCTCCGGATATGCCTTTGTACCTGGCGATCACGCTGTTCGTGGGTCTGTGGATTGCGGCCGGCGTGGCCTTGCTGCTGGAATCGCTCTGGCCATCGGCGGCTCGCGTGATGGTGGGACTGCTGGCAGTCCTGTTGATCGGCGGCATGGTGTATGCGCAAGCGCCCACGCCGAGCACGCAGGGGATTCCGACCGGGGTGGCAAAAATCCCGGTCGCCTCCGACAACAAGAGCACTACTCCGAACCCGAAAGGGGCTCCGGAGGTCTGGAACGGGGCGGGCGCGAATGGCGGCGGGTTGCCCGCCGGTGCTACCAACCTGTCAACCGAACCGATGCCGGCCCCGATCATGCCGGGAGATCTGCTGGACATCGGCGAGTATCACACCCCTGAATTTCACTCGACGGTGCGGGTAACGGCGGGGGGCACCGTGAAGCTGCCGATGGTGGACGAGGTGCGGGTGGAGGGGATGGATGAACTGGAGGCCGCGCGGGCCATTGCGGCGGCGCTGGTGGAGCGGGGCCTGCTGAATCACCCGCAGGTCTCCGTGCTGATCACAGCCTATGTGGGCCAGGATGTAAGCGTGCTGGGAGAGGTAACGCGGCCTGGCGTCTACCCCTATTCGGTGCATCACCGGCTGTTCGACATGATCTCAGCTGCCTCTGGATTGAGTCCTGCGGCGGGCGGGGTGGTAAACATCTACCACCGCAACGATCCGGCCACGCCGCATCCGGTTGCGCTTGATCGGAACGGAGCCGAGGGTGGGGTGGACGGCAATCCGGAACTGGCGCCGGGTGATGTTGTTCAAGTCAGCCGCGCGGGACTTGTGTATGTCGTTGGAGATGTAATTCGACCGGGAGGGTTCACGGTCGATCCAAGCGAGGACGTCACCGTGTTGCGGGCGCTATCTTTGGCCTGGGGTCCATCGCAGAACGCGGCACTCAGCAAGGCGATCCTGATTCGTGAACAGAAGAGCGGCCGGACGGTGACTTCGCTGGACCTGAAGCGCATGCTTCACGGCCAAGATCCGGATCAGCCGATTCTGGATCACGACATTCTCTTTGTGCCGAACTCGGCGGTGAAGAACCTGTACAACCGGACGATTGAAGCGGCCGTGCAGTCTGCGGTGGGCGTGAGCATCTACGCGGGCCTGGTTTACTCGCAGAGGTTTTAGCGATGCGGCAGCTGGTACGAATTCTGCTGCTTCTGTTTGCGTTCGCGGTTCCGTGGGAGTACTCGCTCGACCTGGGTGAGCCGGTGGGGAACATCGCGCGAGTGCTCGGCCTGCTGGTGCTGGTGGCAGCGGTTCCAGCCATGCTGCTGACGGGCCGGATGCGCAGGCCGGGCGCGCTGCAGTGGCTGGCGCTGGTCCTGTTCCTGTGGTTCTGCTGTTCGTATTTCTGGAGCATTGAACAGACGGCAACGGTGGCCCGGCTGCGGGGCTACTTCCAGGAGATGATAGTGGTCTGGCTGGTGTGGGAGTTTGCCGAGACGGTGGAAGATTTCCGCGACCTGCTCCGCGCCTATGTAGCCGGCTCATGGGTTCTGGCGATTCTGACCGTTGCGAACCTGGCTTCGCCGGAGGCAGCCGGGCAGATTCGATTTGTGGCCGAGGGCCAGGATCCGAACGATGTGGCCCGCTTTCTCGATCTCGGATTTCCCATGGCAGCGCTGCTTCTGGACAGCGAACAGACGACGGTAGGGAAGCTGTTTTCCTTTGGATATCTGCCGGTGGGACTCGTGGGAGTCTTGTTGACGGCTTCCCGAAGCGGATTTCTGGCGGCCCTCGTAGCACTGACGGGCTGCGGACTACTGCTGGTTCGCAGCCGCGTTCGAGGGAGGCTGGCAGGAGCGTTCGCATTGCCGCCCATTGCCGCGGGCTTATGGTTCCTGGTGCCACACGAAACGTTGGAGCGGATTGCCACAATTCCAGAGCAGCTTCAGGGTGGAGATCTCAACTATCGCTTGAACATCTGGCAAGCTGGATGGCAGGCGTTCGTCCACGCGCCATTCTTCGGGAATGGAGCGGGAACGTTCGTGCACGCGGCGCGGCTGGCGCCGGAGGACACGGCCCACAATACTCTGCTTTCGATCGGGGTAGAGGGGGGAATCGTCGGGGTGATGCTGGCAGCGGCACTCGTGGCGGTGTGTGCGCGATCCGTGGCGGAGGTGCGAGGGCCGATGCGCGCGGCCTTCGCCGCAGCCGTTCTCACGTGGCTGATGATCTCACTGGTAGCCACCGTCGAAATGAGTCGGACCACCTGGCTCTTGCTGGCATTGATTTCGGTTGCGGGGCGAATGGATGCGGAAAGCCCTGGTGAAATCGAACGTTACTTCCCGCAAACAATCCGGAGTTCTCCGATTCAAGCGGGTGATGCGGCATGACGCCGAGCGTGGCACTTCAAGAACGCAGGAGCGTCGATCGCCGCATCCTTGGCGCCGTGGCATCGGTTTTTGTTGCGGGGGGCGTAGTGAAGATTGCGGCGACCGGCAAGGAGTTCGTCGTCGCGGGAGTGTTTGGGCGCTCTGACGCGATGGATGCGTTTCTGGCCGCTTTCCTGATTCCCAATCTGCTGATCAACCTGATCGCCGAATCAATGAACCAGGCGCTGGTACCGACATTGATCATGGTGCGCGTTCGCGACGGCTGGGAGCGCGCCCAGGAATTGCTTGCGAGTTCGATGCTTTGGCTGTGCGGGTTGTTGACGGGAGCGGCGGTGTTAATGGCGCTGCTGACGCGTACGTTTTTTCCGTTGATCGGATGGGGTTTTCCGGCTCTCAAACTCGACCTTTCAGTGCGCTTGTTCTACTTACTGTTGCCGGTGGTGCTGTTGAGCGGAATCGCGGCCACCTGCACCGCGGTGCTGAACGCGTTTGAGAGGTTTGCGATGCCGGCGTTCGCGGCGCTGGTGATGCCGGTGTCGATTGTCGCAGCGGGATTGCTACTTCACGGAGCATTGGGAATCTGGGCACTGGCCTGGGGAACGCTGTTGGGCGCCCTCGCGCACGCGGGTCTGACGGCCTGGATGATGGAAGCACGCGGCTACCGGTTCCGCCTTGGCTGGCACGGCACAAACGAAGCGACGTGCGAAGTGGCGCGCCAGTATGGGCCGGTGCTGCTGAGTTCGGTCGTGGCTTCGGGCGGGCTGCTGGTGGACCAGGCGATGGCGGCGATGTTGCCCACGGGGAGCCTCTCCGCGCTGGTATTCGCCAACCGGTTTGTGAGCGTGGCGGTGACGCTGATGGCGGGGGCGGTGTCGTCCGCGGTCGTGCCGTTCTTTTCAAGCATGATCGCCGATCGCGATTGGCAGGGGTGCAGGCGCACGCTGCGCACCTGGTCACGGATCATGGCCGTGGTTTCGCTGCCGATTGCGGGACTGCTCATCGCGGGGGCGCGGCCACTGGTCCGGCTCACTCTCCAACACGGTGCGTTCAGAGCACAAGACACGGCGGTGGTGGCATCGGTGCTGGCGATGTACGCCATTCAGATTCCGTTTTTTGTCGTGAGCCGTGTGTTTTATCGATTCGTGGTGGCGATGCGGCGCACCGACCTGGTTCTGTGGTGCGGCAGCCTGAACCTGGTGCTCGATGTGCTGCTGAACCTTCTTTTGATGCGGTGGTTGGGGGTGGCTGGAATCGCGCTGGCGACTTCCCTGTGGACGATGAGCACATTGGCCTTCCTGTGGTTCTGGGCTTATCGGCTGTTGGGACGAGCCGCGGTAGGGGAGAGACGCGACGCATGGGCGTGATTCCAAAACCCGCGCAATACCTGCTGCGGCTGGACGATCTTTGTCCAACGCATTCGGCACACCGGTGGGGGCAGTTCCGCACAGTGATCGAGGAGTTTGGGATTCGTCCGATCCTTGCGTTGATTCCCGACAACCGCGATCCGAAATTGAATGGCTCGCCGTACGATCCCCGGTTCTGGGATCAAATGCGGGAGATGGAATCGGCGGGTGCGACGATCGCGGTCCATGGGTACCAGCACCGGTGCCACTCGCTAGGCAAGAGCCTGCTGGGGCTGGACAGGCGGTCGGAGTTTGCTGGTGTTGACCCCGATACGCAGCGCGCATGGATCCGGGCGGGCTTCGAGATTCTTCGTGGAATGGGACTGGATCCCAGGTTGTGGATCGCGCCTCGTCACGGTTTCGATCGGAACACACTTGGAGCACTGCACGCCGAGGGAGTGGAATACATTTCCGACGGGTTTGCGCGGGTTCCGCATCGACGACATGGCGTGATCTGGATACCGCAGCAAGTGTGGTCGCCGGTAGAAAAATCGAAAGGGCTGTGGACGATCTGCCTCCATCCGCACACCGCGAAAGATAGGGATGTCGAGCGGCTGCGGGTTTTTTTGATGAGTCACTCGCCGCAGTTTACTTCATTCGACCGCGTGGCCATGGAGTTCGAAGAGCGGGCACTCGGGTTTGGTGAACGGACGTATGAACGGCTGGCGCTGTGGCGGGTGCAGGCGCGGCGAAGACGGCAGAGCAGGAAAAACGATGAGGCTGGCTCGCCCTGAAAATGCCTGCCGGACAAGAGAGACACTCGGTTAGCCGCCTCCTTTTTGAGTCTCCATCTGAGGCAGACGATGCAGGTCATCGACGGGCGCCGCAGAGGGTTTCGTCGATCAGGCTCTCGTAGCCCTTCAGAGCGCGATCCATGCCGAAGGGTTCGACCCACGAATGTTCGAACCGTTGGCCGGAATTGATCGACCGCAATGCACGAAGAAGCGCGCCGGTAAGAGCCTTGGACGAAACTTGGTCGGCGATCCACGTTCCCCGTTTCCCATCGAGGAGGCGGGCGACTCCATCCGATGATGGCAGGCCAACAATGGGAAGTCCGCCAGCGGCGGCCTCCACGAGGGCGTTGGGCAGCCCCTCATGGCGTGATGAGAGCACAAAGAGAGTGGCGCCGGGGAAGTAGGACTCCGGGTGGAGGACATAACCCGGGAAATGAACCGAGGTTTCAAGGCGAAGGGTGCGGCGCATGGTTTTCAGAGCCGTTTCTTCGGGGCCCTCGCCGACGATGGTGAGATCAGCACATGGAAATTTGAGGCGGAGGGACGAGAACGTGTCGAGGAGAAGGTCGAATCCTTTTTCGCGGGAGAGCCTGCCGATGGCGAGCAGGTGAGGTCCAGGGCCGAACCATTGGGTAGGGTGGGAGTTGATAAGGGCATGGATGGCGTCCGTATCGACAGGATTGAAAAGGACCTGCATGCGGGATGGCTGAATGCCGGATTGTCGAGTAAGGTCATCGGCCATAGCTTCGGTCTGGCAGACAATTCGGTCGGCTGATGGATAGAGGAGGCGATACAGGAGGCCGGTGTAGCGAGGTAACTGCGGCAACGACGAGGAAGCAGTGGAATTCTGACGCACGAGGACGCGCGTTTTACGTGGGAAAAAGGGCCTCAGAAGCAACACGAGGAAATTGAGATGGGCCATTCCGGAGAGAATGACGTCCGGTTTCAAACTGCGCACAAGGCGAAGCAGGGGGAGGGCCGCGGATCGCACCCGCCGCGCGCCCAGGGAATGCACGGTTGCGAAGGCCGGCAGACATGCCGACGGGCACGCAGACTGTGTCATCAGGCCGAGGTGAATCTCATATTTTTCCGGAGATAGTCGCCGCGTGAGGAGAGCGGTCACGCGCTCTGCGCCGCCTCCGCCGAGATGGGGAATCAGTAACAAGAGAGTGGGACGCTGATCGGTCACGGTCGTAATTAAGAAATGAGAGTACCGGGTTACGAGGGAATATCCCCGTGATGGCGCGCACACGTACAAAATGTCCAGAACTGATACAGTTTTAAGTTTCCATTAAGAATTCTTCCGTCCAGGCGGGAACAGCAGGAGTGCCGCGTGCAATTTCGCGAAGGAAGTACCTCCGTTCCGGGCTCGACGGCGGGAAGCGAATCTGGGCCCCTGATCATGGTGGGCGTTACGTGTGCCGAGACGTGCCTGGTCCTGAAAGCACGGCTGCACGCTTTACGGTCCGCGGGCTTTCGGGTGATGCTCATTGCCAGTCCCGGCCCGTTCCTCGACTGGATTGCGAATAAGGAAGGGATCGCGACCGTAGCCATTCCCATGCGGCGGGAGATTGCGCCGTTACGCGATTTGGTGTCGCTGTGGCGCATCTTTCGCGCCCTGCGCCGTCTGCAGCCCGATCTGACGGAATTCAGCACTCCGAAAGCGGGCTTGCTCGGAAACCTGGCTGCGAAATGGTGCCGGGTTCCAGCGCGCATCTACATGCTGCGAGGTCTGCGGCTGGAAACGTTGACAGGGCTCAGACGCCGCATACTCCTGGCGGCGGAACGGATTGCGGCAGGCTGCGCACACCTGGTGGTGTGTAACAGCGAAAGCCTGCGCGTGCAGGCGACGGCTTTGCAAATTGCAGACGAATCGAAGCTGCACCTGATCGGAAGCGGAAGCAGCAATGGCGTGGATGTGGACCGGTTTTCCCCTGGACCGGAAGAGGTTCGAGAGAGATTAGGGATTCCTCAGCATGCGCCAGTGATCGGTTTCGTTGGAAGGCTGACGCGCGACAAGGGAGTTCCTGAGCTGATCGATGCGTTCGACCAGGTTGTGGCAGCGGCTCCGCCGGCGCGGCTGCTGCTTGTGGGCTGGTTCGACGAGTCAGATGATTCGCTCAGCGAAGAGCTGCGCGCCAGAATCGACCATCATCCATCGATCATCCGCACCGGGTTTGTGGCGGATACGGCGCCGTATTACAGGGCGATGGACATGATGGTTTTGCCGACGTGGCGGGAGGGATTTCCCAACGTCGTGCTGGAGGCGGCGGCGACAGGAATTCCGGTGATCACGACGCTTTCAACCGGGTCGCGGGATGCTGTGCTTGCAGAGATTACAGGCATTCTGATTCCCGCCGGATACCCCCAGGCCATTGCCGAGGCGGTGCTGCGCCTGATCCGGCATCCCGGCGTCCGACATCGGATGGGAACGGCAGCGCGGGCCTGGGTGATCGATGAGTTTGTGAATGGCCGGGTACTGGGACTGACGGTCGACTTCTACGGGAAACTGCTGGAGGCGGCCGCGGCGGAAGACACGACTCCCCTGGCTACGGTTGCGGCTGGAGACTGATTTCGGGCACAGACTCTTCGGCGTGCGGAATCTGCAGCGTGTGAGCAGCGGTTTCGGCCGCCTGAAGGGCCCTGCCGGGCACAATGCCGAGGGCGAGCGTTGCGCCCACCGTGAACAGAAGGGCAGCGCCGACGGCGATACCCACCTGCGGCAACGAAGACCCTTCGTTCTGATCATTGGGCCTCTGCGCGGTTGCCAGCGCCAGGCGAAGGTAGTACGCCGAGGCCACACCGGAATTCAGCAAGCCAATGACGGCAAGGATCACGGCGCCTCCGCCGACCGCAGCGGAGAAGGAGTAGAACTTGCCAAAGAAGCCGCCGGTGAAGGGGATTCCGATGAGCGAGATCAGGAAAAAGATGAGCAGGATGCCAAGGAACGGGGAACGGTAGAGGAGGCCGCGAAAGTCGCGGATCATGGGCAGCTTCTCGTCGTAGCCGCTGGCAAGAGTCACGACCGCAAAGATGCCAACGTTCATGGCGGCGTACGCGGCGGTGTAGAAACTGGCGGCGGCGATTCCGGTTGAGCCAAGCCCCGCAAAAGCCGCCAACAGATACCCGGCGTGAGCGATGGAGGAGTAGGCCAGCATGCGCTTGACGTTCTCCTGACGTAGCGCAGCCAGATTGCCAACAGTCATGGAGACGACGGCGACGATCCAGAGCAGCGGCGACCAGATGGGCCGAAGCGTGGGCAGCATTTCGTAGACCACGCGCAGCAGGAGAGCGAAGGCAGCGGCCTTGGGGGCGGTGGACATCAGGGCGACGACCGGCGAGGGCGCACCTTCGTAGACATCGGGCGTCCAGAGATGGAACGGCGCTGCCGACACTTTGAAGAGTATTCCGACCAGCATGAGAGCCAGCGCGGCAACGATGAAGGTTTGATTCTGGGCCGCGGGAACACGCGCGGCGATCTCGTAAACCTGTGTCGTACCCGTGGCGCCAAAGATCAGGGCGATGCCGTAGAGCAGAAACCCGGTGGCAAAAGAACCGAGCAGGAAATACTTGATGGCGGCTTCGGGGCCCTGGCCGGTGTATTTGCGGTAGCCTGCAAGCACGTAGGTGGAAATGGAGGAAATCTCAAGCGCGATGAAGACCACGAGAAGTTCGACTGCGCTGGTGAGCAGGCACATGCCGACGGCGCCAAAAACAACCAGCGCGTAGTATTCGCCCTGGTGGTGGCTGTCTTCGGGCAGAGTGTCCAGCGCAAGAAGAAGCGCGACCAGCACGATGGCGCAGATGAGGACGTGGAAGAATACCGTGAAGGGGCTGGTTTCGACAGTGCCGAAGAAGGCGGCGCCGGTGGGGAGGTTGAGTTGCCAAAGGCTCGACCACAAGGCGGCCGTGGCGCCGAGTGCTGCTACCCAGCCCAGGGGACGGCGGAGCCAGCCGACGGGCATCGTCGCGTCGATAAGCATGACAGCGATACCGGTGATCGTAAGGATGATTTCGGGAAGGATGCGGAGGCTGTCGGACGAGTTCATGGATGCGCCTCCGCAACATTGCGAACTGTGATGGTATCAGGGGGGAGCGGCGTCGGAATCGACCGCACCTCGCGCGCCGGGGTGGACACCGGGGAATTCCTCTGGATAGTGCGAAGCCAATAGTTGGGCACGATTCCCATGACCAGCATCAGGACAGCGAGCGGAACGAGCACGGCAATCTCGCCGAGGTCGAGATCGTTGACGGGACGCGCAGCGGTCATCTCGCTTTGTGGACCGTAGAAGAGACGCTGTACGAGCCAGAGCATGTAGCCGGCGCTGAGGATGACGCTCACGGTGGCCGCGATCGCCCAGCCGCGGCTCACGTCAGTAAACGTGCCGGAGAAGATGAGGAACTCGCCCACGAATCCATTGAGCATGGGGAGGCCGATCATGGCCAGGGCCGTAATCACGAAGAAGGTGGCGGTGCGCGGGAGGCGGGCGGCGACTCCTCCATAGCTGGTGATCTGGCTGGTGGCGTAGCGGGTATCAAGCACGCCGAGGAGCACGAAGAGGGCTCCTTCGATCACGCCCTGGCAGACCATGAGGTAGATAGCGCCATAGCGACCGGTGAGGTTAAGGCCGTAAATGCCGAGGGTTGTGACGCTAAAGTGGCCGAGAGTCGCAAAGGCGATGAGGCGCCAGAAGTCGCGTTGCACGAGGGCCAGGCACGCTCCATAGAGAATGCCAATGACAGCGAGGGCAATGAGCAGGGGTGCGATAGCACGGGCCTGGGTGGGGAAGAGGCCTACGTGGAAGCGCAGCATGGAATAGAGGCCAAGCTTACCGGCGACCACCATGGCGAGAGCCACGGGAGCTTCGGAGAAGGTGTCAGCGAGCCAGCCGTGCAGCGGAAAGACAGGCACCTTGACGGCGAACGCGAATAGGAATGCAAGAGCGCACCAGAAGAGCGCGGTTGAAGGGATGGCTCCGGCGGCGACGTAGAGCTGGAGCTCGGCGAAGTTGAAGGTGCCGGTCCGCGCGTACAGGTAAAGAATCGCGACCAGCAGGGGCGCGGAGGGGATGAACGTAAACAGGAAGAAGCGGGCGGCGGCGTGAGGGCCGTCCTTGCGGCCGTACATGGCGATGAGGATGGCCATGGGAACCAGTGAGAGTTCCCAGAAGCCGTAATACACCATCAGGTCGAGGGAGACAAAGACGCCGAACATGGCGGTTTGCTGAACGAGGAAAAGCGAGTAGTAAATTTTGCTGCGCTCTTTAATGGCGTTCCAGCTGGCGAGTACGCCGACGGGTGCGAGCAAGCCAGTGAGGACGACCAGCCAGAGGCTGAGACCATCGACGCCGACATGGTAGAAGATGCCCTGGTGGCTGGCGTTTGGATTGAGATCAATCCAAAGACGATTGACTTCGAACTGGTACCCGGGCTGGCCGATGGCAAAATGCGCGGGCAGGTGAAGTGTGAGGCCAAAGCTAACCAATGCGGTGAGGAGGGCGAGCCAGGCCGAAAGCTTGCCTCGGTCGGGGAGGATGGCGATGAGGATCGCGCCGGCAATGGGAACGAGCAGGATGAGCGTGAGGATGGATTGGTTGATGTCGTTCATGCTCAGTGCCCCGCTCCGTGGTTGAAGA